>NZ_ARPN01000088.1:0-100315 GCF_054966645.1 Pseudoalteromonas sp. SANK 73390 | reverse complement strand
CGCCACTATCGTATGTATTGCTTTTTCAAATGCTGCTTTATCTAGCTTCCCTTCAAGTAGCAAAGTGTTAAGCAAGTTATATTGCACCTCATTTTCTTCAAGCTGAGAAGCCAGCCACAGTCTTTGCTGAGAAAAAGATAAAGGTAATTTCTGTGTCCGCGCAATAGGCTCAATCTCAGCATATTGGTAAGTTCCGGCACCTTGCTCACATATTTTTGCCAGTGCCGATATGGTAGGGTTTGAGAAAAGCGTTCTCAAATGAAGATCAACTTTATATTTAGAACGAACGGTACTTAAAAACCGCATCGCTAACAGAGAATGACCACCAATATTGAAAAAATTGTCGTGTATACCCACCAGCTCAATGTCAAGTAAGCTCTGCCATAATTCAGCGAACTGAAGCTGTATAGCCGTTGTAGGTGCAACGTATTGAGTACGTGCTATTTGCTCTAAATTTGGTTCTGGTAATGCTTGACGATTCACTTTACCATTCGCTCTAAGTGGGTAGCGATCTAGAAATACAAATTGGCTTGGCACCATGTATTGCGCTAACTTGCCAGATAGCTGCTGCTTATAATACTCCACGACTTCAGCTTGCGATTGATAAAGCAATGAGGTTAAAAAGCCGGTAAACTTAGGGATCACATAAGCCACTAATTGTGCATTGTCATCAACACCACGAACAATAACCCTAACATCCTCAACTGACTCTTCTTCAAGTAGTTGAGCTTCAATTTCGCCAGGCTCAATCCTAAAACCTCTAATTTTTAACTGGTCATCAATACGGCCTAGATACTCATAGGTATAACTTTGAGTAAGTTCATCCCACACTCTTCGGCCCCAGTCTCCTGTTCGGTAAATGCGCAATCCGAATTCATCGCCAAAGCGATGAGCCGTAAATTTATCTTCGGTAAACTCTGGTTGATTCAAATACCCCGTAGCAAGGTTTTTACCGGATACACAGATTTCTCCTGGAATATGATCTGGCATCAGCTGCCCTGATGGCCCGAGTATCAATAAGCTGCAATTTGAAATTGGCTGACCTAGCGGAGCGTCCGCTTTTTCTGTCATTCCATCAAATTGCCAAGCAGTGACATCAGATGTGACCTCTGTCGAGCCATATAAGTTAATTACGTTAACGCTTGGTAGCGTGTTTTGAATATCTTGCGCAAGTTTACTCTTCAGCGCTTCACCACTGATGAACCAATATTGCAAAGATGCCAATTCTTCACTATTAGCAACCTCAATCAAACTCCTTGCCAAAGAAGGAGCGGTTACAATTCGGCTAATAGAGTATTCTTGTAAGCGTTTGAGCAGTAAATTGCCATCTAGTAGATCAGACTTTTGAATGAGTACCATGGTTTGTCCAGCCATTAAGGGAGTAAATAGCTCCCATACAGCTCGTATAAATGACACGGACGTTATATGACATGCACACTCATTATGCGAATAAGGGAATGCTTGATTACTCCAAGATACTCGATTTAGTAAAGCGAGATGCGAACCAATAACACCTTTAGGCGTACCAGTTGAGCCTGATGTAAAAATAATATGCGCAGGAGAACTACCACTAAGCTCAACCGTATGAGTAAAAGGCACATCCGCTTGTATGACCGTTTCTATCTCATGAATACCACTTGAGTCCTCAAATGCTTTTAAACGTAGCTCATCCACTAACGTCAATTTTGGTTCAGAAACTTCAAGCATCTGCGCGATGCGCCCATGTGGCAGATCTGTGGCAAGCGGAACATAGGCAGCTCCTGCTTTTAGTATACCAAGGATAGAGACCACCATATTAAGGCCTCTTTCCATGTACACACCCACGTATTCGCCAGGCAATACACCTTGATTTACTAAGTAGCCAGCAACGGAATCTGAACGCTGTTTCAATTCTTGATAAGTCAAACTATACGCGCTTTCCCCTTCCACACTGATCAATGCTCTTTTGTTTGGTATATCAACCGCATACTGGTCGATTTTTTGATGAGCAAAAAATGTATCTAGAGGGGCAACCTGGGGGGCAAGTCTACTTAGCATCGTGCCTATCTGTGCTGGCTGGGTATATTGTAAATGGTCCAAACAAATATCAGCATTCTCTGTTACCTGCTCTAGAGTAAACTGTAATACATCTAGAATCGCTTCAGCTGTGCTAGGTTTAAATAGCGCTTTCTTATACTCTAGACCAAGTATGATATTGTTATTTGCATGGGTCACATATAGAGTTAAATCAAATATGCTATTGTGTTCATCACCCGTTTCTTTAATTGGCCTATAAGGTTCAATTTGCAACTCACTATCAGCTGACGAGGCTACATTAAAATCTTCAAATACATTCAATAAAACTTGTATTAAGGGGTTGTAACTGGTGCTGCGTTCCACTTTTAACTTATCTACCAACATATCGAATGGTACTTTTTGATGTTGGAAGGCTTCAGAAGTGCCTTTTTTAACTTTCTGTAATAAAGTTTTAAAAGTATCGCTAGCCTCCAGCTCAGTTCTCAAAGGGATGGTATTAATAAACACACCAATTAGCGATTCAAGATCTTCGTGGTAGCGACCAGATACGGGCGTTCCCATAACAATGTCTCGACTATTTTGTAGTCGACTTAAGACAATATTAAAGGCGGCTTGTGCAAGAATAAATAATGTAACGCCCTGCTGATTACATAGCTTTCTGACCTCAGTGTATAAACTATCTGAGATCTTACGCGTTATTGTACCTGCAACATAAGATTGGTTCGCAGAACGTGAGGAGTCCAATGGAATACTATGTATTGCTGGCGCATCAGCAAGTTTACTTTTCCAATACTGGATATCTTTCTCAAGTAATTGACTATTACTTTCTTCACGTTGCCAAGCTGCAAAGTCAGCATACTGGATATGTATAGGGGCAAGCGGGCTTGGATTTCCTTTTGCAAATGATTGGTATAATTGATTAAACTCTTTACCAATAATATTCAATGACCAACCATCACACACTAAGTGGTGAATATTGAAAATCAGAACGTGCTCGGAACTATTGAGCTTAAATAGTAGAATTTTAATTAACGTATCTTCCATTAAATCAAATGAAAGAAACGCCTCAGAATTAGCTCTTTTGGCAATTTCAGACTCTTGCTGATTAACGTCTAAATTACTTAGATCCTGTGTTATAACTGGTAAAGAAATTTGCTCACGTACGACTTGATAAACCCCCCCCTCGCGTTCAATAATATTACTGCGAAGAGTTTCATGACGCTCTATAATTGCAGCGATAGTGCGATCGAAAATATCATGGTCTAAATCACCCAGAACTCGCAGGTTACTGATCATATTATATTGACGACTATCAGACTCTAGCTGCTGTACAAACCACATTCCCTGTTGAGCATATGACAGTGGGATAGAGTGGGTTCTATCAAATTTAGGAATGTCCAATGCATCATTTTGCTTTATTTGAGAGTGGCTACTCAAAAACTTAATGATCTCAGCCTTATTCTCTTTCAAGTAATCAACAATGTCTTTAGTTAAAAGCTGCTTGTTGCCCGCAACTTTGATGTCTGAACCATTAAGTCCAATTTTTATATTTTTTGACCGACAAAACAAAATAAAGTCTGTTACTAGCATTAATCAGCATCCACTCAAAAAAGCACGGTATAACATAACCACTTAATAACTATACTCGTGCCTTTAAAAACAAACTTTAGCCGTTCACCAAAGCTTGCTCTTTGTTTTTATTATTATCTTAATGCTGCTACGATTGGCATTCTAACAATGCCCAGTAGCGCAAAAAGGCCACCTATAAGGCTAATTAATATGGATACTGCAACGCCTAGCATTAGCGTCTCTGGCGTTGCCGTAAGCATAAAATTCACCTGTGAAAAGCTCATATCATTAACGGTTGATAGCTTTACTCCATCCACTAATAAATAAACCCCTAACACACCTATTAATCCACCTATCAAACCTAAAAAGGCGGACTCAAGCAAAATTGACAAACACACCTTGGTCGATGAAAAGCCAATAGCTTGTAACGTCGTTACTTCTACTCTTCTAGCAGCAATCGTTGAACTCATGCTACTCAACGTGACCAGTACAGTTCCAAGAGCCATTAAACCTAGCAATGGATATCCAATATAAGTCACAAATTTTTCAATATCTTCTGATTGACTGGCGTAGTATTGAGACTCTGTCATGATCGAAACTCGTAATCGTTTATCATTACTTAAATCATGCTGTAACTGCTCCAAGTCAGACTCACCATTTAGCTTGACCCGTACTGAAGAATATCCCCGGTCATACAACTGCCTTAGCAATAACGAGTCGAGCCAAATTTCAGACTCAAGCACACTGCCATTGTCTTCAAAGACACCAACTATTTGCCACTTTGTGTTGCCAATTTCCAACATGGAATTGAGTGCGACATTATCCAGTTTACTGAATATACTCCTGCCAATAATAAGCTCCGTAGTACCCCACTTAAACATGCGCCCGGCCAGCAGTTTTACATCTTTTCGAATTGTTAAAGATTCTTGACTTAATCCACGCAAAGCAACATTTATGGTGTTCTCAGCCCCGCCGACATTAAGATCAAAACTAGTAAACAACTCCTTCGCCGAGCGCTCTGGTCCAGCGATATCTGTAACAATATTGGCGTGAAAAGCGGGCATAAAGCTTCGCATTTCAGACTGAGCACCATGTTTTATAACAACAGCGATATCATCTGAACCAGCCAACTTCATGGTTGACTGAAAGCCATTTAATACGGAAAAAATCCCCATCAAAATCGCCACCGCGCCCGCAACACCAATAATAGCGACAAAGCTGCTGTACCAACGCTTGGGCAAACTCAGTAAGTTCACCATAAAAAGGTGGAGTACCTGTTTAAATCCTTGCATTTGCTTACCCTCTCAATACATCAATAATTTTCGCTTTGTTGACTCTTAGAGCCGGAATCATCGTCGTCACAATACTCAACAGTACAACAATGATAAGTGCTTCATTGACGGTACCTACATCAATGTTAATACCATCTAGCATGGGGTAGCTCACCAAAAGCGGCGCTGTAACCACTAATGTCAACTTGGCGATTCCCAGCCCTAAGGCAGCCCCTATTGAAAACAAATACAAACCTTGTGTTAAAATAAGCAAGTAAATATTTGAGCTATCAAATCCTAAGACTTTTAAAATTGTATACTCAGAAAACCTCTCTCTGATTGATGATGCAATGCTGTTACTCACGATTAATACCATGGTTATAAAAACAGCAAAAAGTACAACACTAAAAACAGTTTTCAATAACTCATATCGCTTTGTGAACTGTTTTTTAAATAAGTTTTCAGGTCGAGATCTTGTTGCTTGACTATAATCAGAAAAAAGATCATCTATTTGCACTGCCACTTGATTAACATCATAATCATCATTAATGCGAATAAGCAGTTCATCAGTATTTCCCTTTGAATAAAGATTCGCTTCTTCAAATAGGTCAAACCTCATTAAAACTTGGTTTTCAACACCAACTGAAGCCTTTTTATCTAACACTTCAACAATTAAGAATTGCCAAATAAACCCCTCTTTATTTGGCCATATACTTGAACCTATAGGAACAGTATCTCCAACTTTCCATTTAAACTTATCCATTAGTTCTTTTGTGACTAATATCCCATTTATAGTGCGAGTCCACTTATCTATAGCCTCGTCACTTATATTATATTCTGAATATATTTTGCTATACTCAACTGGGTCCACAGCATATTGAGCAAAGTCATTACTTTGTTCTTGATAATAAGCGCCAAACCAATTTTGCCGAGAAACAGCCAGTACACTATCGAACTTTTCTATTTCTTGTTTGTAAGTATACGGAAGAGACTTAGTTAATGTTAACCTGTTATAAGTGACGATCCTTTGGTCACTGTTGGTCAGTGAAGTCTTATCCGCATCGTAAATTTGGCTTAATGCGTTCATTAAGCCAAAGAGTAAAAACGCAAGCATGATAGAGAGTAAATTCATGGCTGTGCGCCCAGGTTGGCCAATAAAATTAAGCCATGACAATTGACCTAACTTCATGACATACCTACCTCTGTGACCTGGTTATTGGATAGAGTAACTTGGCGAGACGCAAAACTTGCTGCTATCGGGTCATGAGTAACCATGACAATTGTTTTACCATAATCCTCATTTAGGCTTTTTAAGATATTTAGAATTTCCTTTGCTGTTGTAGCGTCTAATCCCCCAGTTGGTTCATCGCAAATAAGAATGTCAGGGTTTGTCACAATAGCTCGTGCTATCGCCACACGCTGCTCTTGACCACCTGATAATTCTTTTGGGTAATGATGAGCATGCTCAGATAGACCAACTATCGCTAATGCTGCTTCAGCTCTCTTTTTTCTCTCTTTACTATTCAAAGGCTTGAGTAATAAAGGCAATTCAACATTTCGCTCTGCGGTCAGTACAGGAATAAGATGATAGGCTTGAAAAATAAACCCTATATGTTCTGCTCGCCAATTGGTTAGCTTACTATCAGTTAGTTTGTATACGTCAACATCTGCTAAACTTACTGAGCCAACATCCGGCTTATCTAGCCCACCAACAATATTTAGCAACGTTGATTTACCCGTTCCAGAAGGCCCCATTATTGATAAAAACTCCCCCCTATTAATCGATAAATCAAAATTATTTAAAACTGTAACTTCATGACTCCCTTTGGTATAACTTTTACAAACACCTGCTAGCTCTATGATTTTTTTATTTTTTTTCATTTTTATTTTCGTCCTTTACAAATTTTTAGTTTGCCTAGTTAAGAAACTAGGCTCCCTCAAGTATGGATAGCTCTTCATTGATCGCCTGAGCCATCCCCTCGATAGTTGGAATGTCGAAAATTTGATCAACCGTTAGCTCAACACCGAACCCCTTGTTTATTTTTGCTTGCAAACCTGTTTGCTGTAACGATGTACCACCTAAGTCAAAGAAATTATTGTCAATACTGATATCGCGAATATGGAAAACATCCTCCCAATATTTCAGTACTTGTTTTTGGGTGTCATTAGTAGGTGCAAGATAGTCTCGGGTTTCTTTTTTGTAAGTTTCTGGATTCGGTAGTTTTTTATAGTTAATTGTACCGTCTGAAAATCTCGGTAGTGATTCCAAGAAGATGTAAAACTCAGGAACTAGATTAGGTAATAAATTATCTTTGAGTGACGATTTACAGCGTTCGATCGCCTCGTAATAATCTTTATTGTCACTATAGTCATCTAAGTAACCAACAAAATGTTCAGTCTCCATATAAGCAACTAAAAACTCCCCGCCAGATAAATCATCCCTAACAATCACTGAAGCACTTACAATATTGTCGATACTCTCCAGATAGCCTTCTATTTCTGTAAGCTCGACTCGAAGGCCTGCATGCTCAACACGCCTATCATTACGCCCAACAATAACAAATTCACTATTATGCGTTTGATATGCCATATTACCTGTTCTAAAGGCAAATAACTGGGCACCTGATTGCGTATCCATTTGAATAAATGCATGTTCATTTAATTGTGTATCACCAACATACTCTGGTATTACTTGCTCACTCACAATGCACAGCTCACCTAACATGCCAGCACCTTGCACATGGTTATTGTGATTAAGCAAAATAAAGCGTCCTTGAGAGTCAAATGCATTACCAACATTATCAATATTTAGAGCATTAATTTTTAATTCTTTGATTGCATAAATAAGTGTTGACTCAGCCATATATCGCAAGAAATATGCATGTATATCTTTGTATTTCTTAAACGCTCTCATTTCAGACGCAGAAGGTTGCACACCATAAAAGTTGATTACTTGTACACTTGAAAAATCAAAGCCCCGCCCTTGCAATTCATCAAACTGCTTTGCTGTAAGGTTAATAAAAGTGGGGGCTGACTCTTCATTTAATAGCAACTCATAAACTTCATTGACCAATACACTGATATTTCCCTTAACTAAAGGCAGAAATAGCTCTAACAACATCAGATCATTACTCATCGCTGAACTGCACAACACACGTTCTAAAAACTCATCCGTATAGTGCTCATCACACAAGGTCAACAATCTGGAGAAGCGAGCCCGGCTGGTTTTGATATATGTCATTTTCCCTGAGGCATTCGCTACAAATGAAATGAACGCAGTCTGATCATTCGTGATAGGTTTAGATAAATAATCAGCAGATGTCTTATTAATCTTTTTAGCCACTTTTCGTTTATCTAAAATAATCACATTAGGCAGTTTGCTAGGCAGGTAGTCTTCCACCGATTCCTGCGTCACCACCATTTCTACATTGGCAAGCTCAAGCATAGAAACTATCTTGCTCGCTGGTTGATTCCAATCAACCAGCAAAAAGTTAGCACCAGATTTAAGTACTGCGAGTAAAGTTGCCACTAACAATGGGGTTTTTTCTAACGATATCGCAACTGTTGCATCCTTGTGTAAGGATTGCTCTTCTAAATAGTTAGCAATACAATTTGCTTGTGTGTTAAGTGCTTCATAAGAGACCTCTTCATCATCAAACACCAACGCACTTGTTGAAGGTATATTCCGTGCATTAAAGTCAAAACGTTCAACAAAGTCCTGAGTACTTTCATAGACAGCTGGAGGCATATCTAAAGCATTTTGTAATGTCAGCTCTCTTAGCTTAGTGCCAAGCTCATGTTCAGCATACCAACCAAGAACGTTGGCGAAATGCTGTGCCACTTGCTCTATTTCGCGACGTGTGTAGTTTTCCTGCGCAAATTCAAAGTTGACCGTAAGTGCATTATTTGAATTGAATGCTTTCACCGTCAGCGGCATGTTGTACGTCTGCTCAAGGCTTGAAGAAGATGACGACAACTCAGCAGTTGGGTCCTGTGTGGGCTCAGCGACGGTGTCATTATTTTGAATATTGTAGTAAATCAACAAACTCTCAAACAAGCTTGCCCTCGAGTCAAAATCACTAACAGATTTGATACGCTCTAGAGGAAAATAGTTATATTGTTGGCTTTGAGCATTGCTTTGATGAACGCGCTGCAATGCGTCTTCAATCGAGTCATTGTGATTAAAGTCTACCCGAACTGGTATCGAGTTAATAAACATACCAACAACCTGTTCAATCCCCGAAACTTCTGGGGGTCGGCCTGACACGGTTGTACCAAATACAACCTGATTAGCGTTACTATATAAGTTCAGTAGCTGAGCCCAAGCCAGCTGTAAAACACTAAAAAAAGTTGTATTACAACGCTTTGCTAAGTGTTCCAAGCTCGCTGTTACACCCTTATCCAATACCGTGGTAACTTCCGTATTTCCAGACAGGGTCTTCTCATCCGTAGATAGAATGGATGTCGCACTTCTAATACCACTTAAATAGTCTTGCCAAAATGACTCTGCCTGCTCGCTGTGTTGACCTTTAAGCCATTGCATATACAAGTTAAGCTGAACTGCCTCACCGAGCGTATCCGCTCTGTTGTGTAATAATGATTGATATATCTCAAAAACCTCATTGAGCACAATCGGAATTGACCAACCATCAACTATCGTATGGTGATATGTCCAAACAACTTGTGTTTTTTGTTGTGGTAATTGAATGAGCGTCACTCGCATCAAAGGCGGGTTTGCATAATTAAACCCTAGCAATTTATCTTTTGCGATGAACTCTGATATCGCACTGTCCACTTGTTCAGTATTCAAACTTGAAAAATCTAGCACTTGCCAAGGAAGGTCAATATTTGTAGACACAAGCTGGTGTACTTCGGTAGCTGCAAAACCAACAAATGCAGTTCTGAGGCTTTCATGTCTGGCAAGTACTTTTTGCCAAGCTTGACGCAATAAGGTGGAATCCAACTCACCATTGAGCTGATTTATGTACTGCATCACATAGACACTTTCAGAGTTACTTACCTGTTCTTCATGAAGCATACCTTTTTGCAGTGGTGTGGCGACGTAAAGAGAACTGACATTAGGGTAATCATCAACAATTTCCAAAAACTCCTCTTGCTCTAAATTTGCAAGAGGGAAATCTGACAATGCTAATTCTGACTTCGATGTTAAAAATGCAATTAACTCTTGTTTATGCTCTTTTAACTTAGCTATCAACGTCGCGTCTAAATTTTTTTCTTCATCAACCACTTTTAAATTATCGTTTGCAACGCCAATTTTAATATTTTTTCTTTTAGTTCTTTTAGTATTTGCTCGTACATTATAAAAACTCCTGCTTTTATTCTTTTCTATCACTTACTTTGATATTCATCTTATCGGTTACATACCGAAGAACTGACTATATGGTCAGCTCTAAATCGTGTTCGTCTTGCTCAATACCCTCACACTCCTCAGTGTCATCAGTTGCTAAAACTTTTAACGCTTCAATGGCTGAAGCAAATGCTGCCACCTTTGAATATTCAAATAAAAGTCCTACATCCACCGTTACACCGACTTGTTTTGAGAGCCTATTAGTGATTATCGTTGCCAGCAGAGAGTGTCCTCCAAGCGCAAAGTAATCGTCATGAATGCCCACTTGATCTAATTCCAGTACCTCTTGCCAAACCAAACACACTAATTTTTCTATTTCGCTTCTTGGTGCTACATAAGAACACAGTGATAATTGAGCTTCTGTCGGTTCTGGTAAGCGTTTAACATCGATCTTGCCACTTGTATTCACTGGTAGTGACTCCATCACAATACAAACTTGAGGCACCATGTAATCTGGTAAACGCAGAGCCAGTTTTGCTTTAAGTTCCTCAACAAAAGTAGCTTTACTCTGAGCATCAGCTAAGGAAGCGCCTATATACGCAACAAGTTCCCTTTCTTGTGATGTGCTGCTGCGCTTAATCTTGCAAAGTTTAACAACAGCCGCTTGAACTTGGTCTAGCTGCTGTAAGTGATACTCAACTTCACCCACCTCAATACGCATACCTCTGATCTTCACTTGGTTGTCCTTTCTACCGAGGTAAACTAAGTTGCCATCCGGTAGCCAGCTAACAATGTCACCGGTTTTAAACATCACTTCATTATCATCAGAGTAAGGGTTAGGTATAAAAGATTGTTCGGTTAAATCTGGTCGGTTTAGATAGCCATTGGCTAACGCTTTACCACTTACATAAAGTTCGCCCTTTGCACCTACGGGTACCAAAGACTTATCTTCGTTAAGCACGAGTAACTTAGTATTGGCAATTGGCTTACCGATAGGTACCATCCAGTTATCTAATGATTCTCTGTCTAAACGACCATTTGGAATTGCCATTAAGTCCATAAGCTCAGATAACCGACTATCTTGCTCCACTGTACTGGCGGCTACTGATAGCTGATCTTTCATAATTTCATGGAACATTTCATTCTGAACTAGTGGGTTAGAAATCACGACTCGAAATACCGAGATCAATTTGTCGTGATATCGCTTGTTAATAATTTTTGTGCGAGAGACAAATGTTTGCCCTCTTAAGAACTGCTCTTGTTGAATTGTGTCAGTTGCTTCGCTGATCTGATCATTTTGCATATCATCAAAGCGCTCTGTATTTAGCCCTCTCAACTCTCGAGGAATATAACGATAGTTAATAATATTGGTATGCGGCTCACCTATCAGCTCAAATGCCTCATGACTTTCTATCATCTCTTGGAAGTACTTCACTCGCTGCATACTTCTGTCGACCAAAGAGGCATAGCCTTGAGATGATATTAAGTGATAAGCAGCATGCAAAAGTAGTGACAGCGCGGGTCTGGACCCCTCTAAAGAATACTGACCTAAATCATAACTGCCATTTTGCGCCTGATAGTTCGTGTGTGTTGAAATGATCCCTGTATTTTCTATATCTTTGACTAAGCACAGACTAATACCTTGTGGTAGATAAAGTTGTTTGTGCGCACAAAGAGTAATTGAGTCAGCAAGTTCAACGCCCGCAATGCGATGCCTATGTTTATCAGAAAACTGGAATACCCCCCCCCAAGCTGCATCAACATGGAAATGGATCTTGTACTGCTTAGCAAGGGCATGCATATCTGGTAGTGGGTCAACGGTGCCCGTTTCAGTAGCTCCCGCAATACCAACCAGAGCGATAATCAACTCTCCATTTTCGTTACATTCAAGAATTTGATTTTCTAATGCTTTAATATCAACTTTTTGATCGTCATCTTGAGGAATAAGCCTAATATTTTGCTCTCCGATACCCAGCAGTATTGCCGCTTTTCTCATGGAGTAGTGAGCTAAACGCGAACTTAAAATCACCATGCGTTTGAACGGTGTTTGTTCCAGCAAAGAGAAGGCGCCTTGCATACCAATATCTCGGGCACTAAAGCCAAGCTGCATTAATGCTTTATTTCTCGCACATTGCAATAAAGTTATGTTAGCTAAGCTTCCACCACTTGTTACTAGGCCAAATACCTTGAATGGGTCTTGGATATTTTGTTTATACAGCGAATCGTCAAAGCCATAGAACTTTTGATGAGTCATAGCCAAAACCTGCCGCTCAAGTAATGACAGGCTTTTAGATGTTTCAACTTTCACCATATTTTGATTGAGCATAGAAATTAAGCGCGAAAATTCGGGCATAAAGTCCGGCAGTGCCGATGTCATATGGCCAATAAACTTACCTTCTGACACATTAACAATGTAAGGCATTACTTTTTCATTAATATAATCAACATAGTCTGCAAGGTCACAAGCCGTATTCGGAATTTCATGATCAGAAAAGTTACCTAACAATTCTCGCAATTCTGTTTTCGGGTGGGTGATGGACTCATTCAAATCCACTTGAAATTTGAAATTTTGCCCATCTTGCTCAACTCGCTTGAGTTCCACTTTGTTAGTGGTTGAGAAATACCTATCAACACTTTTATTTTGACCATGATGAACAACAAATGCAGTTACATCGGCACCAACCTCTGTTGAACCATAGAAATTCAACAAGCGAGTATGTGAAAGTAGCGCTTTAAACATAGATACTAAACTAATTGACAGTGCCTCACCGCTACTAACAACTAAGCTCAGGTTTGCCAACTCACCCACATTGTCATGTTGCATCATGCTCTGCAAAAATGAGGGTACAACGGTAATTCGGCTGACATTATGCGTAGCCAATAGTGCATTGAAACGTCTGGTATCAAGTATTTCTTGGTGTCCAACAATAACAATAGGCACCCCTGTGCTGAGTGGATGAAACAACTCAGCAACGTGATCAACAAAGTTGAGAGACGTTTTATGACACGCAACTTCGTAAGCCTGCATTGGATAGGCATTTTCAATCCATTGAATACGATTAACCAAAGTATCATGAGAAAGCTCAACGCCTTTTGGTATACCGGTGCTACCAGATGTATAAATCACACATGCAATACCTGGTGGCCCATAAAATTCTTGCGGTAAATCATCTGACTCTAGCAGCTCAATATCTTCATAAACAGCTTGCTCATTCAGAATGATAGGTGCAACGTTCTCCAACGACAAAGCAGGTATAATATCTGATGTTGTTATGACTCGTTTAAGTTGAGCGTCTTGAACAATATTGTTTAAACGATGCTGCGGATAGTCATGACCTAATGGCACATATGCTGCGTCAGCCTTAAGCACAGCTAACATCGCCGTAACAGAAGCAAAAGAGCGCTCTAAGCAAATACCGACAAGCTCACCTGACTCAACTCCTTGCTTAATCAAATAACGCGCAAGCTGATTCGCTTTTTGGTTCAATTGTGCAAAGCTATATGTTGTTTGCTCATGACGCACTGCAACTTTGTCTGGCCAATTAAGCGCTTGTTGTTCAAATGCTAAATGTAAATGACTTTGCTCTTTGAAGGTCTGGCTCGTTTTGTTCCAATCATGAATAAGTTGCTTTTGGGTCAACTGTGATACAACTGGTAAAGACTGAATGCGCTCATTTGGATTACGTATGATGCTTTGCGCAAGTACATCAAAGCTATCAGACATCCGCTTAAGAGAGCTTTTTCTAAATAAATCAGTATTAAAGTGCCAGTTGAGAACAATTCCTTTTTCAAACTCAACAGCATATAGCTCTATGTCGTATTGGATCGAGTTGGTATCTTGGCGTAAATTCTCTAATTCCAAATTAGGCAATGAGAGGCTTTCCCTGTCACTGTCTTGTAGTACAAATTGAATTTGAAATAATGGGCTGTGGCTTCGACTTCTCACTGGCTTAAGTTCATCAACCAACATATCAAAAGATACATCCTGATTAGCATACGCATCTAAAGTCATTTGTTTATTGCGTTGTAGCAGGTCGACAAAGCGCGGATTGTCACTGAGGTCGTTTCGCAATACTAACGTGTTGATAAAAAAGCCAATAAGCGGTTCAATTTGATTATGATTGCGTCCTGATATTGGCGAGCCAATCACGATATCTTGTTCATTACTATAACGGCCAATTAGCAGTGCAAATATCGTTTCTAACAACATGAAAAGTGTTACTTGCTGTTGTTCACAATACGACTTCAAGTTGGCTAATAAGTCGGTATCAAGTACTGTTTGTAAGCTGCTGCCAATATAGGTTTGCTTTGCAGGCCTTGGCATATCAAGCTTTAAACTATGCGCCTGAGGAATGTCTTGTAACTGCGCTTTCCAATATTGAAGCTGCTGCTCAATATCTCCCTCGTTCAGTAATTGACGTTGCCAGTTGGCGTAGTCATGGTACTGAATAGGTAAAGCAGCTAAGGAGCTTGGCTTATCGTTAATTAGTGTCTCATACTGAGCCGCGAACTCCTTTACAAGAACATTTAACGACCAACCATCTGCAACGATATGATGTAGATTATAAATAAGAATATGCTCTTCATCAGCTAGCTCTACTAAGTTAAATCGAGCCAAAATATCCTTTTCAAGATCAAAGGTTTTTAGCGCATCTTCTGCTATTAATGCCTTTAGTTGCTCATCTTGAATTGCAAATGTACTAGCACGCCAATCATGTTGAGTTAATGGCAACTCAAACGTTTCACTTAACACTCCTTGTGGCTCACCGTTCACAGAGTGTATCTGCGTTCTCAACACCTCATGGCGTTCAATAATTGTAGTTAGCGCTTGAATTAAGCAATGCTTATCTAAGCTCCCTTTTAATGCAAAGGCACCATTAATGTTAAACTGCGCACTTTGTCCCTCCAATTGATGCACAAACCAAAGCCGCTGTTGGCCATAAGATAAAACCAATTTATCTTCTGACGACATTGGTTGAATGGCCATTTCACAAGCCCGCTTTTCTTTGTCATCAATCGCACACGCTAACTCTCTTACAGTAATAAAGCTAAAAATATCACGCAGGGTTACTTTGCAGCCAAATATATCCGATAACTTATTTGCAACTCGCGTTGCCAGCAACGAATGACCACCCAAGGTAAAGAAGTTGTCATTTATACCGACTTGCTCCACATTTAATGCGGCTTGCCAAACGGAGCAAATAGCTCTTTCTGATTGCGTCGTAGGGCCAACAAAATCATTAACAAATAGATCTTTTGTTATCAATGCTTTAAGTGCCTGCCTATCTAACTTTCCATTGGCATTTAATGGCAGTGAAGGCAACATAACATAAGCATGCGGAAGCATATAATCAGGCAGGTTCGTACTTATCGTATTTTTCACCTGCTCAATGAATACAGGCTCATTCTTTGCTTGTGGGCTGTGAGGGTGTTTCGCAACCAAAAATGCAACTAACTTATCTTGTTCAGCTAAAACTAAAGCGTCTTTTATCTGCACATCAGCGAGCAAATACTCTTCAATTTCAGATAACTCAACACGCATGCCACGGATTTTTACTTGCTGATCAACTCGACCTAAATAATGTAACTGTTGATCGGCTCCCCACCTTACTAAATCCCCTGTTTTGAACAACCTTTGCCCGACAATAAAAGGGTTTTCAATAAACCTGTCTTGTTCCAGCTCTTTTTGTAAATAACCGGATGCCACTCCAGCGCCACCCACATAAAGTTGACCAACGGCACCATACGGTAAAAGGTTTCGAGACTCGTTCAATACATACAATTGTAAGTTATCTATTGGTCGGCCAATGGCAACCGACTCTTGATCCCTCCCAAGCGCCTTATCAAATAAATAATAGCTTGCATCTGCACCGACTTCCGTGGAACCGTATAAATTGAGTAGCTGAATATTTTCTAAACGGCTCATCACTTCGTTTGCCAATGATCTTGGCAATAATTCGCCACTGCTTATGATCATTTTTAAACTACTTAATATACTAAACTGAGGCGTATCAACCATTGCTTTAAGTAATGATGGCACCAGTGTAATACGAGAGATGCCCTCTTTACCCAATATCTGAATAAAGTTTTCTAGATTTATTTGTTGAGACTTATCGATAATAACGCTGACACAACCTACTGAAAGAGGGTGAAAGATCTCTGCTATATGGTCAACAAAGTTAATTGATGTTTTCTGCGCACACACATCGTGATAATCATTATTCTGAGAGATTAATGGGAATGTCTTTTGCATCCAGTGAATGCGGTTAACTAAATTACTATGTGATACCTCCACGCCTTTTGGTACACCAGTAGAACCAGACGTAAAAATTATACACGCGGTTGATTGCGCTGATATATTGATATCTAAGGCTTGCTCTGACAACGGTGCAATTTTTGACATGACCTTATTGCACTGCAAGTTAACCGCGTTCAACCCAAGCGTAGCCAACTTAGACTCACCTTCATTGTCACATATTACGGTTGCTAAGTTAGCTTGTCGCACGATTGCTTCGAGTCGATTTTCACTCAGATTTATTTCTAAAGGAACGTAGGCAGCACCTGCTTTTAAAATCGCCAAAATTGCTAAATTCATCTCAAATGAAGGTGCTACATTTACCCCAACTAGAGTGCCAACGCCCACCCCTTGGGAGAGCAAATAATGCGCTAGTTGATTTGCTTTTTGATCTAAGGCCCCGAAACTGAGGCTCTGTTCGTGACGTGTAAGTGCTTTCCACTGAGGATGCTCTTGTGCAACTGCTTCAAACAACATATGTAATGTCGAGTCCGACACGTCTGTTTGCTGGGCGTAGCCACTAACTTGATTTACTAATTGCTCAAATACATGTCCATCAACAGCTTGAAGTTTACCCACCTGCTGATATGGCTGTACTAATACATTTTGTAGTAGCTTGTTGAATGTCTCACCTAAGCGGCTAATAAACTCATGCTCAAAGAGCTCGGTATTATAGTGCCAATCACATGTTATCCCCTGCTCATGCTCCGTTGCATAAAGCTCAAGATCATATTTAATAGCAGCACCTTGTACATTGACAGGCTCAAGTTCTAACTCGTACAGGGATAGACCTGATTGCTCATTATTTTGTAAGGTAAATAATATTTGAAATAATGGGCTATAACTCATGCTTCTAGCTGGGTTGAGTTTCTCAACTAGCAGCTCAAAAGGAATATCTTGATGCTCAAACGCAGACAAGATCATTTCTTTATTGGCAAGCAATAAATTATCGAACGACTGCGCTTCTTCTACTTGGTTTCTAAGTACAAGCGTATTGACGAAAAATCCGATAAGTTTTTCAAGTTTAGAGTGATTTCGCCCCGCTATTGGCGAACCAATAACAATGTCTTTCTCACTGCTAAAAACATGTAATGTCACTGCTAACACGGTTTGTAAAAACATAAACAAGCTGACATCTTTTTCTAAACAAAACGCATTGATTTTGTCAGCAAGTGGCTTTTCAAGCTTTAGTAATAACTGGTTACCATGGTCACTTTGTGTAATCGGTCTCGTCTGTTTTAATGGCAAACTGTGTACCTGTGGCACATCTGAAAGCTGTTTTTGCCAATAGGCCATATGCTGCTCAAGTATATCGCCTTGCAACCACTCGTTCTGCCAACTTGAGTAGTCACTGTACTGAACTGGTAACGCTTCTAACGGGCTTTCAAAACCAATGCAATATGACTGATATAGATTACTAAACTCGTCAATTAGTACACCCAATGACCATCCGTCTGCAGCAATATGGTGCATATTGAACACCATCACATGCTTATCTTGAGCAAGCTGACATACATCAACTTTAAGTTGAATATCTTTTTCGAGATCAAATGCATACTGCATTTTATCTTCACAAAACTTGTCGATAAACTGCTGTTGCTCATGCTCTTTAAGATACATCGCACCATGTTGATATACGGGCGTATCAAAACTTTCATTAACGGTCAGTATCATTTCTTCATCACGCTGATGATATTGGGTCCGTAAAACTTCATGACGCATCACTATTGTTTGAATAGCTTGGTACACAGCTGAACAATCTAGCTTGCCTTTGACTAAAAAAGACCCAGTAATATTGTTCTTAACGCTACCTTGATCTAGTTGCTCCACCAGCCACATACGTTGCTGCGCAAACGACACGGGAATATTATCTGTGGCCCCAAGAGCGAGTAACTTTGGAACTTGTGAGGCATCACTTTTACCGTCCAGCATAGACCCAAGTTGGGCAATGGTTGATGCTGAAAACCAGTCTTTCAAAGATAAATCTTTATTCAAATCTTCACGAATTTTACTGATGATTCGCGTGGCCAACAATGAATGACCACCGAGACTAAAGAAGTCATCATTTACCCCGACCCTCTCAATTTTTAGCATAGACTGCCAAAGAGCAGATAAGTAAGTTTCCGTCTCTGTTGATGGTGCCAAAAAGGTGGTATGTTCGCCCTGTAGGTAGCTCAACTTAGGCAGTGCGTTTCTATCAATTTTGCCATTTGGAGTCATGGGCATGGCATCAAGGAAATGAAACAAGCTAGGCACCATAAAATCTGGTAACTGTTGTTTTAAAGTGCTTTTAAATTCAGTGATCAAACTAGATTGTTCAGCTTCATCGACCGACTCATGACACACTAAATATGCCACCAGCACCTTGTCACCTGAAGCCACGTCATTAGCTATTACAACGCAGCTCTTTACCTGCTCAAGTCGAGATAAATTCGCTTCAATTTCACCTAGCTCTATTCGAAAACCGCGCACTTTTACTTGTTGGTCAATTCGACCTAAAAACTCAAGTTCACCCTGATTATTCCATCGTACTAAGTCCCCTGTTCGATAAATACATCCTTGCTCAGAAAATGGGTTTGGCAAAAATTTCTCAGCCGTTAACTCTGGACGCGCAAGGTAACCACGGGCTAACCCTTGACCCCCTATGCACAGTTCTCCCGGGCAACCGATTCCGAGTAAATTCATTTTAGGGTCAACAACATAAAACTGCGTATTTGCTATTGGTCGACCTACTTTTACATTGGTATCAGTGATCTTATTAACGCCGGACCAAATAGTGGTTTCAGTCGGACCGTACATATTCCAAAGGGTGGCATCACTTTGCTTAGTTACATTAAGTAGTTGCTGAGCAAGATCGGCGGGCATTGCTTCACCACCGCACAACATTTTAAACCCTGATACAGCTTGCCATTTGCCGCTTAACATGACGGTTAGCCAACCTGAAGGTGTGGCCTGCATCATGTTAATCTCATTTGCATTGAGGTATTTAGAAATGAGCATGCCATCTTTAGTAACAGCAGATGAAGCAATATGTAGCTGAGCACCATTGACCAGCGGTAAATATAGCTCTAGAGCAGCAATATCGAAACCAATTGACGTTAATGCTAATAGACGCGTTTGCTCGTTGACGGCAAATACTTCTTGCATGCTATTAAGGAAATTTTGTAGAGATCTGTGTTCTATTACGACGCCTTTTGGCTTACCTGTCGAACCTGAGGTGTAAATTACATAAGCGACATTATTGGGATTAACATAAATTCCATGCTCAGACAGATTATCAACTGCATAACTGCTCAAAGTTTGTTGTAATCTATTATCGAAAACCAGACTTTCTATATCTTTTAAATTATCTAACAGAGGGTTTCCAGCATCACTAAGTAACAGTTTAACCTTGCTATCCTCTAGCATATATATCAACCTGTCTTTTGGATAGGTTGGGTCAAGCGGTACATAGCCTGCTCCAGATTTCATAATAGCAAGCGCTGCAATTAGCATGTTTATGCCACGCTCAAACGACAATCCAACCAAGTCGCCAGATGTAACCCCTTGCTCAACCAAATAATGAGCCAATTGATTTACTTTGGTATTTAGTTCTTTATAAGTAATTGTTTGTTGGTCAAATACAGCCGCAATTTTATTTTGAGAAGTGATTGCTTGGCGCTCAATGAGCTGATGGGTGCACTGTGAGGTCTCAAATACTTTTTCCGTATCATTAAATTGCTTTAACAGCTGCTTTTGCTCTGACGTGATCATGGAGTATTGCGCAATTTGCAAATCAGGTTGCTGTGCCACACTGCGCATCAGTAAAGCAAAGCTATCCATTAGATTAGTAATAGAGTCGCTATTGAACAGGCTACTATTGTAAATACACTTAAACGCAATTTCGCCTTTAGACTCTGATGCATAAAACTCAAGATCATGATTCACAGTGAATGCTTCATGCTCAATAGCGGTGATGCTCACATCACCGTCTTGCTCATCGGATATTTTAGTTGGCAGGAGTACAAAGAGCACTTGAAACAATGGGTTGTAACTTAAGCTGCGTTTGGGGTTTAATTTTTCAACCAATGAATCGTAAGGAACCTGCTGGCACTTAAATGTTTCTAGTATATTTTGCTTATTCTCAGCTAATAGCTGTGAAAACGTTAATGAACTATCACAATGAGTTCGTAAAACCAGAGTATTCAAAAAGCAACCAATCAACGAGTCAAATTCTGAACGATAGCGACCTGATACCGGTGTACCCATCACAATATCTTTATTATTTGAATAGCGACTCAGTAATACAGACAATGCCGTTTGCAAAAGCATAAACAAAGTAACATCATGTTGTTGACATAACTTCTCCACCATCTGCGTTGTTTGCTTATCTAGTCGAATAGATTGTTTGTTACCCTGCACTGATTGCATTGCAGTACGAGGATTATCAAGAGGAAGATCGTGCAGCTCAGGAATACCACTCAATTTAGCCGTATATTGCTCAAGTAAACTTTCAAAGGCACTACTTTGCAGCCACTCTCTTTGCCAATGAGCATAATCGATATAATGAAATTCTAATGCTTCAGGCTCTAACGGTAAGCCTCTTTGTGCTTCAAAATAATAACGACTCAGTTGCTCAAAAATAAGCTCCAACGATACACCATCAGCAGCTATATGATGCACATTAAGCATAACAACGGATTCAAAACCTGATAATTGCAATACCTTTACACGGATAGGGATTGCATTACTTAAATCAAATGCTTTTTTAATATCAATTGAGGCAACACGCTGAACTTCGATCTTTTGCTCAGATTTTGATAACGCCTTTAAGTCAGAAAACTCCAGCACGCCCTTAACAGGCTTTCTTACAGATTGCACGATTAAACCATCATCACTTTCATGATAAGTCGTTCTAAGCACTTCATGTTGGGCTATTAAGGTGTCTAACGCTTTTGAAAAAAGTTCTACATTGAATTTTCCCGTAACCTTAAATAACTGAGCTAAATTGTATTGACCACTATCTGGTCTTAGCTGATGAGTAAACCAAATTCTTTCTTGTGCGAATGAAAGACGGTTATCATCATCTCTAGTAACTTTTTGAATTTTTCCGCTTTCAACCTTACCAAGTTCAGATAGCTTTGAGATTAGAGCTTCTTTATGTAACTTTAACAAGCCTCTAATTTCATCATCGACAAAATTATGTTTATCCAGTATTTTTAGTTTACCGTCGGTAACAAAAACCTTAACACCGTTGTCGTTAAGTAGTTTAATTAATCCGTATAATTGCATTTATAAATCCCCAGTAGATTTAAGCTGGGAGCTATATCATGTATAGCTCCAAAATCAGCTTAAAAAGAAACGCTTGATAAATTTTTATTTTTCTTAGTAAAAACCACTATATTTTCCAGTCTTAGGGTCTCTTTGTGCATAATTGGTTGCTCTAACGCTTATACTCTCAGCGGAGCTTGGCTTATAGAAAAAAGCTTTACCTTCCTTTTTAAGGAATGTTTTCATAACTCTCTCTAAGATAAAACCTGTGCTTTTAGACAAGTTTTTGTCTAATTGAGAATATGCTTTACCATGTTTCAGAAGCTTCATACCGCAGACATATTTCCTTAGTTCCTTATCTGTTTTCGCATCTGTATTGATTAACTTATTGATAAAACCAAGCTTTCCTTGCCACATCAAGGCTGAACAGAGAAGCCAGTTGTCAACATAAATATCAATCATGCTATTAGAGCGATATACGGGAAATGAACTAGGATCATTTTTTTGCTCTAACCAAAATAACCTTGCAAGCACATTTTGCTCGGTAAGATTAATATTCATTTTTTTATGGTGACCATAATGTAGTGGGGAGTTATTAGACGCTTTTAAGCTGTCAGGGTGAGTCGCATCGTGAAAGCCATGCCATCTCATTATAAAGGCATAAGCACCAATTCCTGAGAGCATAGATGCAGCCAACATAACCAAGCCTAACATTGGAAACATATATGCTATTAAACAAAATACAATGATCCCTAATACGTAACCTCGGATAAACTTCTTCAGTATCTTTTTTTCTTTCTAGAATGGAAAAATCTAATAGAATCAATAGGTATAAACGATGTAAACAAAGAATACCAAGTTACTGATTTAATAAAATCTATGAAACTTGTGTGATTAAATCTCAAAGTAGATTGAAAATCTTTTGGACTATTGTTTTCCAAATGGTGGATATGTGTATGAGTACAAAAATAATAGTCGGCATACCAAAACGTCATCGGCCAGATCACATAAATCCGAATATATTCAACTGCAACAATAAACCAATCTTTGACTGATTTGGCATTCTCTTTTTTTACTAGTCTTCCCTTAGGTACATGTGAAGCGTGATGCTCAATAACCTCTTTGTCCATGAACACTGTATAGTAAGCAAGTGGCAAGAATACAGCCCAATACATGTAAGTGTAGTCATATAAAACCCATAGAAAAATCAACTGATAAGCTATGTGAAGCGTGATACACAAGTAAATAAACTGCAAACGCGAAGATAGCTTATTTATGATCAAATGCTCAGGCATAAAGTCGGCAAGAACAGTAAAAAAATCATGTGCCTTCCCCTGATTTGGGATCACCATTTTAAATAATGTGGCTATCAAGCTATAGGCAAAAGGAAGATATGCTGCTGCACACAACAGTTCAACCCAGCTCGGTAGATAAGAGGAAAAAGCCAATAACAATGTGATAGCAGGCAAAGCTAACAGATTTATTAAGCTTAAAAACATCAGCTTATTTTTACTTTGGTTCTCTAAATTACCCATTAGCAGGATATATGGAGACACCACAATACTGAATGTGATAGATGCCAACGGCTTGAACAAGAATTGATAGATACAACTCAAGATAAAAACCGGAATACAGTAAATAAGATCCAGATTAGTTAGTAATGTGATTGGTGTACTGCCACCTTTACCTGCATTTATTTTTATAGTTTTCATATTCTTATTTTCACTTTAATAATTTGATTCTTCCTGCCCGATTAGATCTCTTCTAATAGGGCTTCTTCGCACTCAATGTCAGTAGTTGTCACTTGCTTTAACATCACTTGCTCTTCGATATGCAATGCAAATAGCTCAACGGTAGAGTGTGTAAACAAAGCCTCTATTGAAACATCTAAGGCAAAGATTCTATCGACTCTCACTTTCACTCGAATCAGCATCAGAGAATCCCCCCCAGTTCAAAGAAGTTGTCATTTACTCCGATTTGCTCGATGCCTAAAACCTCCTGCCAAATTTCGCTGACTTGAGTCTGAGTCTGTGTCTTTGCTGGTACAAAATTTGAAGAAATGTTCGGACGTGCATACAAGGTCAGCTCAGAGCTAGGCTTATCAGCCTGAACCCATCGCTTTAAACGCGCATCAAGGTTACCCGTAGAGTTAATTAAATTTGAGAATGCACCGAATGCAAAAGCTTGCTTAAAGGCCTCCATACCTTCTTGCATATTCATCGTGTAACTTTTCGCACTGTATGTAGCCTTCGAAGAAGCTTCATCCTCTATTTGGCTAAAGTTCCAACCATCCCAATTCACAGCAAACCAATTCTCGTGACCTTGACTATGCATATGCTGGGCTAACGCATCTAGGTAGCTGTTACAAGCGGCGTAAATGGAATAACCTAATCCACCCAAGACACTCGACAGAGACGACATCAATAAACAATACTTCACATCTCGCTTTGCGAGTAGGCGAGCTAACACTTGCGCACCAGTTACCTTCGCATGATATAATTGTGTACACGCATCAAGTGAAATATTCGAAATACTATCTATGGTATTTTCCACACTGCCAGCGGCATGGATAACCCCCGTAACTCCCCCAAATTGCTCATCGACTAACGAAAATACTGCATGCATCGCCTCTAAATCACTCACGTCAGCCTGATAGATTCTTACTTCACAACCACGACTTTTAATCTTATTTAGTACTGTGATCTTTTTCGATATCGTGTTGTTTTCGGGGTGTTCGTCAAGCCAAGTATGCCAATCCTGTTGAGCTGGAAAGGCACTACGACTAGTCAGTGCTAAATTCACTTTCGCATGCTTTGATAAGTGCTCACATAACCCCAATGAGATACTGCCCAGACCACCAGTGATGAAAATGGTATCGCCATCCCTTGCTATTTGTTCACAACCAGCTTCGCACACAGTTTTGTCATTCACATCACTACCATTTAGTTGTGCATACTGCTTTTCCCAGCGAATATTGTTGCGATAGGCAATCTCTAATGACTTCTTAGGCAATGATACTTCTTGTAATAAGCGCTCAGCTAAACGACTCAAAGAGTCCGATTGAGATGCTTGCAAAACTGACTGCCCAATATCAACCATATGAGCCGTAGTATGCTCAAATTCCTGCGGAATAACTTTAATTAAAGGCGCAGCCATTGCCTGCTCACAGTTTATATTCTCATTCCCAGAAATACGCGCAATATCATTAACGACCACAGTCATATCAACCGGCGTAATAGGATAATTAGCTCGCAGCTGTCTAATGATATAAATCATACTTTCAAAGCTGCTATTGAATTGGGTTGGCAACCTTGCTTGTGAGCCTGAGCTGCTAAGGTTCGACAAATGCATAACAGAAATTGACTGCTTATCATTGACTGTCCAATGTTTAAACAGCTTTGTATAATCAGCTTCCTCGCCCAATCTGACTGTGCATTGAGCAAAACCCCTGGCTTCATCAGGTTCAAAGGAAAATGCACTCCCTTGGCCAATCAGCACAACATTATTGCCTTGCAAAGCTAATTCACTAGCGACAACACAAGCTAGACCAAACTGATCAGCACAAATAACCCAGTTTTGAGGTTTTTGTTGTACATTAGTTTGTTTTTTAAGAGGCCTCATTATCCACTGCGGCACAAAAAACCATTGCTCAACGTCATCGACTTTTCCTTCATGTTGATAACTTGATCGAACAGCGGATTTGGCGGTAGGTGAATCGATCCAATATCTTTTCTTTGTGTAACTGTATGGAGGTAATTTCACACGTTTACCGACTCCCCCTCCTTGTTGTTGATGCAATGCTAGCCAATCTATTTGTAAGCCTAAGGTCCAAAGCTTTGCAGCAACTGACAGCACTTTTTGCGTATCACTAACTTGCTCTTTTTCATGACGCATCGCCTGTATTGCGATAATGTTATTTTTCACACTACTTAAGTTCGAATTTGTCCGAGTTAAGAAGTTTGTTAGCCCAGCGCCAGGTCCAACCTCAATGAATATTTTGTTTGCACCTAAATACAAGTCATCTTGGATTAACGTACATAAACCATCGTGGAACTGCACTGAATTGCGCAAATGTTTAACCCAATAATCCGCCTCGGTAAAACACGCTGGATGAGCAAATTGACCTGTTAAATTGGAAACAATATGTTGCTTAGCTGGAGAAGCTTTAATGCTTGTTACCATACTTCTAAACTCTTCCAGTAATTCATCCATCATCGATGAATGATAAGCATGAGATGTATCGAGCTTTTTACATTGAACGCCTTGCTCCTTCAGTACTTCTGATATAGCCTGAACTTGCTCATTAGAACCTGACAACACACAATTTCTTGGGCCATTTACCGCAGCCATATTGAGTGATGAGCTTTCAATCAAAGTTTTAAGTGAGTCACTATCCAACTCAACGGACAGCATTGAGCCTGAATTAGCCCGTTGCATAAGCTTGCCTCTAGCGCACACCAACTTTATTGCATCAGCTAACTCAAACACATCGGCCAAACAAGCCGCAGTGTACTCACCTAAACTATGGCCAATGAAAGCATCAGGTATCACCCCTATCTCCATCAATGTTTTAGCTAACGCATATTCCACCGTAAATATGAGCGGTTGCGCGATGAGGGTCTGTTTAATATCACTTTGCGCTGAATCTTCCCAAACTAATGCTTTGAGATTCAAATCTAACTGTTCAATTACTAATTCATTACATTCATCAAAGTGGCGTTTAAAGACTTCTAAGTCTTGATATAGCTCTTTTGCCATAGCAGGGTATTGTGCGCCCTGACCTGGAAACATAAAAATAACAGATGGCTGATTTATTGCCTGTGGTGTATCTGCATAGCCTGACTTTTCCAATTCGCTAATCGCACTTGGTATATCATTGCACACGCCTGCCCAACGATACTTATGGGCAGTTCTGCCTACTTGCAACGTATAACAAATATCCTGCAAAGAAGTGTCAGCTTGAGCTTCATTTTGGTATTTAGCGAAGTACTGCTTTAAGTTTTGTATATTCTTCAAGAGTGACTCTTGAGTATTTGCAGATACCGTGAGTATTTGCTCACAACGATCACCTGGTGCGCTTTGATCTATGGTTGGTAAGTCCGCTTGCTGTAAAATTAAATGGGCATTAGTACCACCTATGCCAAATGAACTAACGCCGGCACGAGCTGGTGTATCAACGCTTGGCCATGGTAAAAGTTCGGTATTAAACTTAAATGGTGAATTATTTAGGTCAATAGCGCTGTTCAACTGACTAAAGTTTACCATTGGCGGAATCACTTGTTCTGCTAAAGCTTTGGCAGCTTTGATCACCCCCAACACGCCGGCTCCAGTATCGCAATGACCAACATTTGGTTTCACTGCCCCTAAATAGCAAAACGGGTAATCACTTTGTGAACCAAAGTAATTAAAGGCTTTTTTCAAACCTTCTATCTCAATAGGGTCGCCCACTTTAGTGCCTGTACCATGGGTCTCAATATAATTAAGTGTTGAGATATCAATATTGGCATCTTTGACAGCTTGGACGATAACTTTAGCTTGCCCAATCGCACTGGGCGCAGTAAACCCAGCTTTGTCTGCCGCATCATTATTAACTGCACTTCCTAAGACAACCGCATCAATCGTATCACCATCAGCAATCGCATCGCTGAGCCTTTTGAGTAATACTAAACCAACCGCATTACCTGTTCTGGTTCCATTCGATGACTTGTCAAAAGCACGACAGTGGCCATCTGGTGATAATATGCTGCCTTCTTCATAAATATACCCTGCCGCATTAATACCACTCACACCGGCACCACCTGCAATCGCCATATTGCACTCTCCACGGCGAAGGGCTTGGCATGCATAGTGAATGGTGACTAATGACGTTGAACAAGCTGTATTTAAGGAAACCGCGGGACCATTAAGATTTAACTTATAGGCTAATTTAGTGGCAATAAAATCTCCTGAGCTAGCTATATTCAAAGCTTTCGGCGGCAAGGGAGGTAAATTTTCAACTTGGCTGAGAATATTCTCATAGAGATAGCTATTATGGCCAACTCCGACAAACACGCCTACATTTCTTTGTGTGGTCCAATCCCCATACCCTGCGATATCAAGTACGTCATGTGCACACTCTAAAAGTAACCTATGTTGTGGATCTTGAATTTCAGCTTCACGAGGAGAAAAACCAAATAAGTCAGCATCAAACAGTTCAAGATCTTTAAGTAAAGCTCCTTTGCTCACATAATCCGGGTGATTACGTATCGACTGACTTACATATAACTTATCTTGTGAAGAATAATCTTCTATAAATTCATTACCTGTTTTAATATTCTGCCAAAAGTCTTCAACATTATCAGCACCAGGAAAAGTACCAGCCATACTAATTATTGCTATGGGTTCATGACTACTTGGCTGTGACGCTTTGCCTGACTCTGCATCAATGATCGGCTCATCAGTATTTTGCAATAAGAAGCGTGCTAAAGTAGCAACAGAGGTATAAGTAAATAAGTCAGTGGTAGAAAGTTCTTTATTTAGACGCTCAACAATGAGTTGTTTCACTCTCATCATTAACAACGAATTTCCCCCAAGATCAAAGAAATTATGTGTAACACCAACACTATCTAAATTCAGTACTTCCTGCCAAATTTCACAAAGCACTTTCTCTATATCGTGTTTAGGGGCTTTGTATTCATCTTTCCATAAGTCATTTTCAGTTGGCACAGGTAATGAGCTTTTATCTACTTTTCCATTGTTTGTTAGTGGTAATGACTGAATGAAAACAAAATAGTCGGGGATCATATAGCTGGGAAGCTTTGCTCTAAGCACTTGCCTAACAGATTCAACTAATTGACTTTTAAGCACCACACTTTCTACCTTGTCGTTTTCAACACCAGTCAGGTAAGCGACTAAGCGTGCGCCAAGCTTACTATCTTGGTACAAAACGACTAATGCATCTCCAATATCTTCGTTGCTGCCAATAACATTCGCAATTTCGCTAGGCTCAACTCGATAACCTCGAATTTTGAATTGCTCATTTTTGCGTTCAAGAAACTCTAGATTGCCATCAGGAAGCCAACGGGCAACATCCCCTGTTCTATATATTTTTTCATCAGGTAGATTAAGATTAGAGTGAGTAATAAAAGTCTCAGAGGTTTGTTGCTCATCCTGCACATAACCTTCAGCAAGCACTGGACCACTAATATAAAGCTCACCACTGACCCCTGTAGGAACAATCTGTAACTCTTCATCCAAAACGTATAAGCTTATGCCATTCATTGGCTTGCCGATTGGTACTGTATTAATTGGTAAAGGATCTTCTGGTGTAAGCGAATAAATGCTACACCCTACCGTTGCTTCAGTTGGGCCATATTCATTGATAAAGGTAGCTTGAGGGAAAAACCTCTTTTTCCATGTTTCCAAGGTCGAGGCTTGTAGTGCCTCTCCACCAATCACGAAGTTATGTTTTAATACTCTTGCAGGTTCACTCAGTGGCTTTTGACTCAGTGTATAAGAAAGCGCCATCAAGTGTGCTGGGGTTAATTTAAATAACAAAGGAGTGTCACTGGATCGTAATGTTTCAGCCAAATGATCTAGCATCGCGTCGGCTTCGGAAATGATTTTTACGGTTTTTCCATGGCACAATGGCATGAGCAAAGTTGTCACACTTGCATCAAAGTGCAATGGTAAACTGCCTACTGCTTGCTCTATATTATTATCAAAATAAAGCAGTCCACTATTTTCAATATAATGATAGGCTGCACGATGGCTGATCATCACACCTTTAGGTGCTCCAGTCGAACCAGAAGTAAAGATGATATATGCACAGGAGCTTAACGCAATATCTTCATTTAGATCTCCATCTGGCAAATTGACAAGCAAAGACTCTCTAACATCCTCATCTAGTACAAAAGTGATATCATCATCTGTATCACCTGTGCCATCATCTAAAATAAGTGCAGCTTGTGTGGTTTCAAGAATATGCTCCAACCTATTCTTCGATGTCTCTAATGAGACAGGCACATAACATGCACCCACTTTTAATACAGCCAACATGGCGATTGTTTGCTCTATACTCCGACCAAGTCTGAGAATAACCTTACTGTCAGCTAATACACCTTTGATAATCAATACTCGCGCCAGCTGATTTGCGTAGCTATTCACTTCATCATAAGTAAATAATTCACCACAGTCGTCGACTGCAATTGCCTCTGGATTAAGCTCGGCAAACTGTTCAAACAGACTATGAATACATTGAGTTGGGGTGGGCTGTTTCTTGCTCTGTCCCCACTCACAAAGTAACTTATTACTTTCAAGCTTGGATATCATTGATAAAGTACTGAGTGAGGTGTTGCTAAGCTCTGTATTTTTGAGCTCGCCAATGTGTGTAATTAATTGGCTAAAGTGTGACAGCAACATGTCTATAGTTGCTTGTTCAAAACGATCTGTTCGATAACTCAGCTCTATCTTAATCTCTTCACCGACTTTTATATCTAAGTTCAGTGGGAAGCCTGTTTGCGAATTAGTAAAGTTTCTATTTTTTAATATTAGTTCGACGTCTTCGTCAGCTTGTTCATTCTGGCTGTCATTTATTAGCGATGGGAAATTATTGATCACTAAAAGACTATCAAAGAGGTTGGCACCACCTTTTAAATTAGTTGTACCTTGAATTTGTGTTAAAGGTAAAAAACCATGTTCCTGCCGACCAATGTTAGTTTCACTTAAGTACTCTACTAATGATCCTATTGTAAGGTCATCTTCAAACTGAATCCGACATGGCACAGTATTAATAAATAACCCAACCATGGTTTCAAAATTTTCGATAGACGTTGGCCGACCTGATATGGTTGTTCCAAATACCACATCCTTTTGTTCACTGTAACGGCTAAGCAACAATCCCCACGCTAATTGTAATATTACATTTACTGTACACATTAGATGCTTAGCTGCTTGCTGTACCAACTCTGTTGTACGTGAGTCAATCTCGTATTTAACGATATTTGTACCGGGAGGTAGAGCCTTATTGGCAAATTTATCAACCGTTAAATGAGTTTTATCATTCATATTAAACAGATAGTTTTGCCAAAATTCCTTTGCACCACTTTGAGACTGTTGATTGAGCCAAGATACATACTTTTTAAACTCAACAGGGTCGGCTAAATGGCTTCTTTGCCCTAACAACTCACTTTGATAAAGCGTGATTAGCTCAGTCAAGATAACATTCAAACTCCACCCATCCACCACCGCATGATGGAACGTCCAGATTACGGTGTGAACTTGTTGTGCCGTTTTCACAATAGCCACACGAATTAAAGGCGGCTGAGTAAGGTCAAACTCTGCATCTAACTCTTGCTCTTGAACGGCCTTTAGTTGCGGCTCAATATCTCTTTCATCTAGCTGGCTTAAATCATAATTTGTCAAAGGTAGAGAAGCATCAGCTAACACTACTTGATGGATATTTTGTTGCTCCCCCCAAAAAAAGCATGTCCGCAAAATATCATGACGCTTAATGAGCAATTGCCATGCATTAGCAAACGCTTTAGGACAAAACGCTCCTTGAATATCGAGAGCAGATTGCAATGTGTAAGCCACCTTTTTATGTTCACTGGCACTATCTATTAACATTGCAGTTTGCATCGGAGTACTTATGTATATATCCGTTAGACTCGGATACTTATTTTTGATTGCCACCTTGTCAGCTGCTGTGAGTCGATCTAGCTGCTCTTTTTGGGCAGGCTCTCGATCATGCAAATATTCAATCAATTCAGGCTTATATTTCTTAACTAACTCGATTACCGAGTCGTCATACTGTTCATGGCTTGTAAATAGGTGCAATTGACCGTCAATAAGCTCGACACTGTGTGCTTTTTCATTAATTAAGCAAATAACTTTTTCAGGGGTCATATTTTCTCCAAATAGCTGATAGCTTCCTGAAAAAGGGGCTATCAGCTTAGAAATGTTACTTTTTTTCTTATTATTTTTTAAATTGTCGTTTCACAAGCCACTCTCACCTTTTCATCAAGCGATAAGTTGGGAGCGTGTTTAGGGGTAGTCACAGAGATAATTTTGCCACTTTCCATTTTTACTAGCTGATCTGCTTGATTAAAGTAACGGTCATCATGAGAAACGATAACCACTATCTTTCCTTTGGACTTCAGTTCGGGGATAATTTCATTATAAAAAATAGCTTTAAATTGTGGGTCTTGATCTGCAGCCCACTCATCAAATAAGTAGATATCTTTGTCTTCTAAGAAAGTAACTAATAAAGCAAGTCTCTTTCGTTGACCATCAGACAGCTTGGTCGTAGTGAACTTACCATCAACAATGTCCACTTTGCCTGTAAGTTTAAATTCTTTAAGATACTTTCTTATCAAGTTAGACTTATTTGCAGTTGCCCCATAGAGCTCAGGGAATAAATAGAAATCGGTATAAATAGTTGCGATATGCTGACGATACTGTTTTCGATTCAAATCCGTAATTTCAACATCATCAAAAGTGACACAACCACTATCAGGCACATAATGTAAAGTTAATAACTTTGCTAAGGTCGATTTGCCAGAGCCATTGCCACCGGTGATATAGGTTACATCTCCTCTATTTAACGTGATATTAATGTTAGAAATTTCAAATATATTCTCACTATCATCGTGACTATATTGGTAATGAAGATCTTTTATGTGGAGCTTGTTAAAAGGTAACGTTGGACTGCCATCACTGCATGGCTCACTGTGCAGTTCATTTAGGCATTTCCTCATCGACGCCATCGACACTCTGGTTGGAATTAGCTGCTCAATCGCGCTCATAATTCCAGCAATAGGTTCAGCCATATAAATTAAAATCATGATAATAGCGAGAAGGTTTGCCAGAGAAATACTTTCAACACTCACTAATAGAAATGCAATTGCGCCTAACAGCAGCATATGCATTAACTGTCCATACTGGTCTGCGAGCATAAACAGTGTATAACCCTTTAATTCCATTTTTCTGCGTTTGCTCTCAAGTACTAAAAGGTCTTCTCTTAAAATTTCTGCCTTTTCTTCATTTAATTTCAATTCCTTGTTGCCATATATCAACATTCGGTAGCTTTCAATAACTGGGTTAAGCATCTCTCGCACTTTTGTCAGCATCATTTCGCCAAAAAAGGTAATTAACCTGAATGTGACAACAACAAAAGTGATGGTCGCAAGCACAAACAGAAAGACATTTGCTTGCAGGTAAAATAACACAGTCATTAAACCAATCAGCATCACCGCATAACTGATCAGTACAGTCATCATCCTAGCGCCAAAAGTGATTCGCTCAACATCAGTAGTTAAAACTCCCAATATCCGCGCTGAGCCCACTTTTTCGATATTACTCACTGAACTATTGCTCACCTTTTTAGAAAAAAAAGCTTTTAGATCGAACGTTAACTGTGTAACCACGCGGTGCATCATTCGAGCTCCAATAGCCCTTAAGATTAATGCGAGAAATGCCAAAGACACGAAAAATATTGCGAATTTGGGCTCACGAACCTCATACCCCAAAAATAATGTTTCACTGTCTGAGTTCAAACTCATGAACTCTTCGCCATTTGAGATATTTATCGACATCAAAAGAATAGGTAGCAAAGCGACCTGAATAAGGCTCGCAAGGTTTGTGACACATAGACTTAAAAACACCCTATTTGGCGAGTTTTTGATTAAAAACCCCATCAAACTGGATGATTCGAAAGACAAATTCTTCACTGTTTTTTCCCCTAAGAATTTGCTGGCCCTATCAAGAGCCAGAAGTTATTAAATTTATCGTTTTTATTAATTATTGAAGTTCATTGGAATTAATTGCTTTTTAAGCATTTTTTCAAATTGATCATCATAATGCTCACTGAGGACATTTCCTGATTGCCCCGAGTTGGTGATATAACTTCCACTAGCTGGTTTTCCCAAGTCTATGACTTGGCGATATGTGGAGCCAAAATCTGACAGAAACCCTTCATCCTCGGAGAATTGCCCCGCAGCGACATTGATACTGTATTGGGTACCAGGAAATGGAGATTTACGATTGAAAAGCAGTTTGAAGAAATCGGTTTCATGAAAACTGCCATTTTTTAAAACCATGCTGTGCGCATTTCCCCAACGCCAGTTGTTCATATCAGTTCCAAGAAGCTTACTTAAATCAGATACTGTTTTGTTTAAAGCTAGACGGCCAATATCTTCACAAGATTCATACATTTCAGAGCTGTTGATATCACACCATTGTTGTAACTCTCCAGTAACAATCTTTTGAATGAATCGAGGCCTCATACTTGCTATAACCGAGCTGAGTTTTGCTCGTTTAGCCGGTGTAAGTCTCACCTCTCCAATAATGTCGTCTCTTACGATTAACTCATAAAAATGATGCTGCCAAGTATGGAAAATAGTGCCGCCAATCGTGTCACTCTCAAAACTACTATCCCAATTTTTAACATAAGATAACGCTTTTAAAAGCACCTCATCTTGTACACTTAAACCTTTCAAAAACTCAACAATGTCAATGGCTTGCAAACTTATAACATCACCTTGAAGTGCAGTGAAATCTGCTTCTAAAAATTTCTTACCATTATTTTGGGTCAGTAACTCTGTTATACGCTTTGCTCGATATCCAGGTGCCCAATCCGTTGATAAAACGAGTTCATTATCAGCAACCGCTTCATTCGCCGAAACAATGATGCCTGACTCAGGGTTAATGTTTTTAGGTAAGTCAGCAAAATCAATATAGCCTTTCCAATCAAAGCTAGAATCCCACCCTGGTAAAGGTAAGGCCCCATTTCCTTTCGATCTATTTGGCAATTTTCCGGCTACAAAATGTGCTATATTCCCTTTCGTATCGGAGTAAATGAAGTTTAAAGCTGGGTTTTCAAAAGTTTGCAAATGAGACTCAAACTGCTCAATTGTCTCACTTTGATTAATGCCTATAAGCGACTCAATTGACTTGTCTTGACTATTTAACGCCGTCCACCTTAATGAAGTAGGAAATTCAGACAACTGAATAATATCTGAAATCAATGGACCTTTATCTGTGAAACGAACTGTCCAAGTGACAGGCTTAAGCTCATCGCGCAAAAAAGCAGGAAAATCTGGCTTAATTTTGAACTTTTCCTCTACAAGGCGCATATCCTTCCATTGCCCATCCAATTTATATTGATTGTTATTATTTGGATTAATCCTTTCAATAAATAGGTCTTGCACATCGCCCGTTAAAGCCGTGACTCCCCATCCAATATGTTGATTCCGACCCATGAAAACAATTGGTAAGCCAGCAACTGTAGCTCCCGATACATTTAAACTCTGACCTTTAAGGTTTGCCAAATACCATAATGAAGGAATATCCATTGATAAATGAGGGTCTGATGCAAGTAATGGCAGGCCGCTCGACGTCAAATCTCCAGATACAACCCAAGCATTACTCCCCATTGCTTTATGACCTGACTTCAACGCATCTTCAATAAATGAACCAGAGTCAGGAATTAAACGCTCTTTTTTAATTGCCGTTTCTGCTACATAGCTATATAGCGCATCACTCAACTTATCAGGATATAGCATTCCTGCTTTTTCAATTCCAACTTGTTGAATAAGAGTATTAAATACCAACTCTTCAGTGTAATTTTTTGCTAGGTTAAGCTGTAATAACTTCATAACTAAAATACTATCTTTTGGCTGCCACATAGAAGGTTTGTGACCAAAGATATAAAACTCAACAGGTAACGTATAACTTTGCTCAAGCCAGTAATTTACACCTGCGGAGTACTCTTGGAGGATTATTTTTGATTGCTCATTCAAAGCAGAAAAATTACTTAGAGATAACTGTTCCAAACCAAGTGTTCGCATAAATATATCTTGTGCTAGATAACTTGCCCCAAACAACTCACTCATCCTACCTTGTCCCTTTAACCGCTGTGTCTCCATTTGCCACAATCGGTCTTGAGCATGCATATAACCAAGGGAAAAATAGGTTGATAAATCGGTCTCTCCTTGAATGCTCGGTATCGCATTTTCTGGATCTATATCAACATGAGCCATAACACCATTATGGGTCAATGAAACATTATTGGCTGGCACTTCAAGATCACTAGATAAGTATAAAAATACGACATATCCAAGAGACGCCAAAGGAAGCAATATAAATACGAGAAGCCTTGATATAAGTGGGAACATATCAAAAAATTTTTTTATCATTATAAAATCTCATTTATTACTTTAATTAAAAAACAGGGTTAATTAGAACAACACCAAAAGGCATGATTTTAATAAAACCTAAAATTTAAAGACGAAGCCTAATTAGAGAAAAACTTAAAAAGCTCAATCAAGAGAGTGCAAATCTAAACATCAAGCACAATATCAGTATGAAAAATATGCCAGCTTTAAAAAAACAATTAAACTGGCAGATTTACCACCAGAAAAAATTAAAGTTAAAAAAGCAAGACACTGTAAATAATTACAGATTAACTTTCCTAAAATTAATATATAATTATTCGTAGCTTTAGAAAGTAAATTATTAATTACTTTGAAGGAATGAGAGAGCAGGGTTATCTAACTTTCATTTCGAAGCTACATAACTCAAGTTACATTAAATATTTTCTTTATAAAAAGAATTGCAAAGAAGATAATAAGAAGGGTAGCCATACCTAGTAATTAAGATAAGGACAGCTTTAAAGCGACTCTAGCTTTACTATAAGGATATAATTTAGCCAACATTTTTGTTGGCTTTTTTATTGAAATAAAAAAGCCACAAAGTAATAGAAAAAACACTTATAACCTTACACTTCCAAGAAAACATAAATATTAATTGCAAAAATAGAAAAATCACTTCCATATATAAAAACCATCACACTATTAAAATAATTCCATTTCTGCATATCAATATGAAAAACATAAACAACATCAAGTTCGCATTAAATCAGTTTCACTTATAATCAATGAAATTTTCACTATGTAAGTAAAAATGTAATTAATGCTATATTTATAATAAAAACTCTAAATTATGTTATTTATTACACACTTTACTATCGCTTGCTGTCTGTTTGTACTGTGGGTTTTCTCAATACAATTTGTAAGGTGAAAGTTCACTGTTCGTTCAGCAATACCTAGTATCTGACTTATCTCCCAAGATGTTTTTCCTTCAGAAGCCCACAATAAGCAATCTTTTTCACGGTTCGTTATTTTAAAGCTGCTTGCACGACACCTAATTGCCGCATTTAGCAGATAAGGTGACAGAATAGTCCAAAACCAGTCTATGAGTTCAATATCTTTGTATTCAACATCGCTTGGAATGTTAAACACCAGAGCGCCCACTATGCCTGATACTCCTTTCATTGGTAAAATGTATAGTTGTTTTGACGATACTTTTGTTGTCAAAAAGTTTTCTAAAGGCACTAGACGAAACCCGCTTTTACAATACCTATAGATTTCTTCACTACCTAAATAACTCTCTACTGTTTCGCAATACTGTCCGTAAAAATACTGTCTATACGTCGTGGTTGACACTGGAACGTAGTCAATAAACGCTAGACATTCATAGCCTGAATCTATCGCAAAATTATTTAGGATAGACGACAGTTGCGCGTCATGATCGACAGCTTCAAGCATTGCTATAGAGTCTTTAACTGCCGCGCTGCTCTTGAATGGCTCATAAGATATAGTTTCTATTTTTCTTTTCACAATTAACTCTCTCATTTTAAGATGTTGAGACTAATGAAATGTAAGGCTTTCGAGATGTATTTTGAGGATAACCGCAACAATAGTCAAAAATCGAACAGCAAAAATAAAACCCAATAAATCAACATCTTAACGCTAAATATTATCGTAAAAATGATCTCAATATTGATTAATAATGGTATCTAAAAAGTGAGCTTTTATGTCACTTTTCAAAAAAGCACAGAGTACATCATTGCTATATGTGTAATTAATACCTTCCAGTAATAATCCTCAATATAACTAATACCAATAGCATTTTATAAATGTCTAACTATTACGACTGAGCCATTTTGTTCGCTAGGATGATCAATGTTTTAATAAGATTGGAATTACTACTGAAAGCAAGATTGATAGTTTTATTGGGCAGATTCACTTATCCTGAACAGAGGTCAATTTTTACATGTGAAATACACCAGCACTGTTCTTCTTGGGGATTTTTGCGTTGAATTTACCAGTAATAACCAACTATTGCGTACGCGCTCTCGCCTTGAACGACAAAAAAACTACAGCATAAAAAGATTAATTTTGGTAATTTAATGATTTTGTTTATTTTTTATAATCTATTATTCCGAGTTTAAATATATACTAACTTGCTAAATTAAGTAATCTATTTAGAGGAGATGAAACCTTGTCGGTAGCACAGATCTCACATCCGGCTACCACCAAAATGCCTTTATCCATATAGGCAAAGCAAAGGTTTTGCTATTTAGTTACTCTAAATAAGAAATGTTAACGCAACTAGCGCCAAGTTTGGTACGTAAAATAGTGAGTATTATTGCAAATTCGTTCCGCGAGTGCAGATAAGGATGTAAAAGCTAGTTGTAATATGAGATAAAGCAAGGCAACAGCACTTAGCAAGTTGAGCACTGCTGTGATTGAGTGTTTTATATATTACGATATGAGCTTAAATAAAGTGTAAAAAGAGAGGAAAAACTAGAAGGCCAGATATTTGTACTAATTACTATAATACGGCGTCCAAACAAGCTTGCTTTCTCGAATACATGGCTAAGTTTAAGCCTTGGCTGAGCTGGAACAGGGCGCTATAATTAGAAGAGGTAAGCGTTAAAGAAACCAGTAACTTACCCGGTTTAACCGCATCAACATTAAACTGCCAATAGCCGCTTTTACTACATGCCCAAAGTTGAGAGTTTTCCCGGTACTTTTGCATGTAAATATTATCAATAAAGTACCAGCCTAATACCAAGTCAGACTTAACTTTATACAACATTTCCCCTGTTGAGAAGCTACCACCAACTGAAAGCTGGTTATTGATATACTCTAAATAACCAGCAGTTCTGGACGTCATATGTCGACGCTCTTGATCTTCTCCTGTAGAGTAAGCTAAAAGGGTTTGACCTTTAATAACTTTATCTCCTTGACCCAAATCATAGCCCTGTACAACAGTCCCTTCCTCCCTAGAATAGTAGTACTCATGCGCAGGCTCCTGCAGTTGAAGCGTACCAACTACAGGTTCAGCCACCAACGATAGCACAAACATAAAATGAGTAAGGCCCAATTGTTCCTCCTTATGGAAACTTGCAACAGTAAATGTATAAATAGCCCGTCTAAAAGTTAAACTTAATCAGGAATTCTGGTAAGTGAAGTTTCTGTCTCTGATAATTGACCACCAGCAATATGCTTTGTTTGCTTTGCACCTAACACAGGGCTATGTGACAGTAATTTAACTTTCTTTGTTTTAAGCTTTAGTTTGAAATTAGATAACATAATATGTATTTCCTTTGTAGTTGTTGTATTTGAGAACGACTATTACATTAAACAAACTTTGCGCTTTTCAGTAATTATTAATCCTTACACTTGCTTTTATAAGGTTTCAATTAAACATTTGATTTTTATACTTATTTTATTTAAAAATCAAACATTACCTAAACCTTAGTGAAAACACCGGACAATCACTAAAATTTATGACTAATAAGTGGGTTAAAAAGCCTTTATTGCAGATGTACAAGTGATTTTAGAAGTTATTTTCTATTTCCTGAAACACATAACTTTTAAATAAAATACCAACCGAACAGCTTATCTTCTCAAACATTTGACTTCTTTTGATAGCACTAGGAGCTGTTGCTCTTTGAGGTATAAATTTGTTCAAATTAAAAGCTTTCATTACGTGAAATAAGCAATGCAGCATAATAGTTTATGTCAGTTGCGAATGACAAAGTGGTGGAAACCTTTGGTTGAGCTCTTTGGGCAGCCCTATTCGGGCATTTTTTCTACGTTATCGCCTGGCTTATTATAGTATAACTATGGATACAGGCTCTATCTTGGGAAAATACCCGAATGACTGCTGTAAAAACACACAACAAAGTTCAATAACCCCTAGGAAGCAATTGAAATATATACTCTTCGACCTCTATATTTACGGATCATAAATATACCGCCAAAAAATCTATGTTCAGCTTTATGAAGCCACCCTCACTTTATTTACAACATGTCTATTGGTTACAAATTAGCTATATTTACAGCATGTTGATCTAATAAAACAAATTTTTACCCTCTAGATGAACAGTATCTTGATGTACTTAGGGGGAAGTAGTGAGTTAGAGTGAGCGAACCATAATATGAAACCACTATAAATATCTGTATATTGATTACATAACTATCTATTTTTTAGTGAATTATATCAATCAGTTTTGTGTCGATAACTTAGTTAGCAACAAGGTACAAATTTCACTATTTTAGCTCAGAGCTCTGGATAAGCTAATTTACCCAATGAAGCTATTTGGGCTACTCTCTGCGTTGCATTCACTTGTAATATCATCTATTAAACGCCTTGATATTAAGAAAAATATCATCATTGATGACAAATAATGTAAATTATTACATCTTTACTATTTCAAAACCCTTACCCACACCTGAGGTTATTTAGCTGTCCTAAATTAGAAACTTTTCACGCAGTTAATGAGTCATGTAACTCCTAGAATAATCAATGTTATTAATAAAATAGGTATAATACGAAACTATTTGTTTTAAAGGTCATAACCAATTAAATAAAAACTCCTGCACATATGATAAACACTAAAATGCGAAAGAGTTTTATATAGCTACTAATTGATATGGGTTGTTATTTTACTTTTTCGCCAATTTTTATATTTAAAAGCTGATTTTCATTAGCTTCAAATACGTTCATCCACAATGCATCATCATGTTGCGTATAACTAATATCTTTAATGACAAATTTGGCATTATCGATAGCATGAATTTTTTCTACACTGCCTTTTTCGTCAGGATCTATACGATATATCCTCTCCCCATCAGAGTGATAAATGTAACCCCCACCAATAGCAATTGAATGTCTATATCGCGCTTTAGGTAAATCGAACTCTTGTAGCACTTTTCCTGAATTCATATCATAAAGTAAAATAGTATCATTAGAGGATAACGAAATTATTGTTTTATCATCAAAGCGGCCTATCCATAGTGCATTTAGTGTGGGTATAGGAATACTTTCCTTAGATTTTAATGAATATTTATATGAGCTACTATTAACCTTATGTTCTTCTAAAACCACATAACCTACATCTCTAGGACCCAAAAACTCTGCTGATATAACTCCACTACCTATCACAATGCTATCAACGAGCGAGAGGCTTGAATACTTATATATTTCAATTTTATGTCGGTAATGAACAAGCAATAAATCACTTTTTTCATGGTATCTAATACTACGAATGTTCCCAGGGGGTATATCTAAAACGTGACTATTCCCATTGTTATCAACTTGTGTAACAACCCGCTTGCTGCCATGTGCCGTCAATACCATATAGCCTTGTTTAAATTTTATTGGGCTTGCACTGCCTACACTCAACTGTATATCCGCATTCATCATCCCTTTGGCCGGGTCTAGCCTATAGATATAAGATACAAATGGATAACTCACTATCAACATCTCATCTTTGTTTAAAAACTGAAATATAGCGTAGCTTTGTGAAGTATTAAGCTTATCTTTTTTGACCAACTTCCTATCACTCAAACTATAACCGAAGACAGTATTATTTACATTATCAAACCATAACAGTAGATCTGATTCCACATCATAATTTACCGACCAAATTCGACTAGATGACTCTAGCAACTTAATCTGGTTGCCACCATCTGGGTCTGTCATATATAACTCATTAGTATCATATTGACGACGCTCAAATAGCAGGACTTCTTTTTCAGGAATATAAGTTAGAAATTGGTCTCCGTAAGAATTTAAGTTAGGAGAACTTATTTGAAACTCTTCACCTGTAGTTAAATCTCGACTTGTTAATGCGGCAAGCTCATCTCTATTACGATAACCAGATTTAGAGTAAATAATGCGTTCCTTACTGACACCACTGCCACGAACAAGGCCTCTCATATTACACTCAAATAGCATACGGTTGCCTTCGCTAAAATCGGCCCGAATTTGCCATATCTGGCATGTCTCTTCTGTTTTAGCTCGGTAATACAATATACTTGAATCTGTTGACCATCCTAATGGATAATAATTTACACCTTCTTCTCCTAAGCGTCGTTCGTAACCACCATCCAGCTCCTTTACCACTAACGAGTAATATTTAGTTCCCTGAGGTGCAAAAGAAAAAGCTAATAACTTTTTATTAAATGAAAGCCGTAAATACGCGTAGCGACCAGGCACCCATGACAAAACTTTCTCTTCGATGCTTTTCTTTGTTATGGGTAATTGGCTTTTTTGGGTAGGGTAATACGAAGCAACAAAATAACCGACTGCAATAATTAATACCATACTAATGAATACTGCAATTTTAAAGGGCTTCGCTGAGCCATTTTTCGGTGGTAAAGGTTTTTTGGGTATTAGTCGCCGATTCTCAACATAAGGCGTTTCTTCATTACCTAAGTCTTGATGGTAGATAACCTCTGGTTCAAGAAAGAAGCTGTAGCCTTTGCGATAATGAGTCTTAACCACAATACCTTTTTGCATCTCAGACTTTAAAATCTTGCGCAATTCAGACATAGCACGGTTAATAGCATTATCATCTACATATTTTTGGCACCACACATCATCAACCAGATCCTGACGAGTAATGATCTGTTCGTTATTAATAATAAAATAGCAAAGGAGTCTGAATAGTAGTGGTTCTAATTCTCTTTCTTCTGAACCATCATCAATACACTGCTTTTTGGGGTCTAAACTCCAAGCCCCAAATTTCACTTCCTTAACCTGTCGTGAAAATCTTACTTCATTCATTATCAGTAATGTAGTGTCCTTATATTCTATTCAGAATTGTACTGACTAATGCTTTAAACTCAATAAAAACATTCATAAACCACTAATTATCTGTAAATCTATCGTAACAAAACCCCACTCTGACTGCTCACATTTATGACTATTAATTTAATAATCGTCTAATAGCGTTTCCGAATAGTCTATATACTTGAATATTAAACTTATTAGAATAAAAAATAGAAAGAAACAAATCAATATCTAAATTACCTCACACCACAAAAGTACCAATTTAAGAAACTAAAAACAATAAAAACAATTGCGCAAAGACCTTCCATTCATATCAACGAGCTTAATTAAGCGATCTATTTTGAGGCTGAGACTGTGAAACCTTGTTGATAGCCCCGCTTTCGCATCCTGCTATCGCCAGGATACCTAGATTAATATCGGCAAGGCGGAATTTTGCTATTTAATTGTTTTCGATAATAAACCATTAATGCAGCTAGCAGAAAATTTAGTTCCTCAGAATGGTTAAGCCTTGTTACAGATTGGTATCAGTGCAAACTAATAGATACCTCTTTTTTACGCAGAATATAGTCATAAAAAAACCCGCACTGACCAGTGCGGGTTTTTAACCAGATAGGTTTGTATTTATTTGCGCAATTGACGGATAACACGTAGCTGAGCAATTGCTTCAGCTAACTGTGCAGCCGCAGCATAGTGATCAAGTTCACTTGCTCCACCTGCTTCCATTTGTGCTTGCGCTTCGCGTTTAGACTGCTCAGCAGATTGCTCGTCCAAGTCTTCACCACGTAATGCAACGTCCGCAAGAACGGTTACAATATTAGGTTGAACTTCAAGTGTGCCACCTGCAACATAGATGATTTCTTCTTCACCATCTTGTTTTACTAAACGCACCATACCAGGTTTTAGGCCAGTCAATAATGGGGCGTGACCTGGGTGAATACCCAGCTCACCTTCACTACCGGTCACTTGGATAGTAGAAACAGCGCCAGAGAATAAGTTTTGCTCTGCACTTACTACGTCAAGATGTACTGTCGAAGCCATATCAACCCCCTAAATTACATGTTTTTAGCTTTATCAACTGCTTCGTCGATAGAACCAACCATGTAGAAAGCCTGCTCTGGCAATTCATCAAAGTCACCATTTAAGATGCCTTTGAAGCCTGAGATAGTGTCTTTCAGTGAAACGTATTTACCAGATGCACCTGTGAATACTTCAGCTACGAAGAACGGCTGAGATAGGAAACGCTGGATTTTACGTGCACGAGATACAACTTGCTTATCTTCATCAGAAAGCTCGTCCATACCTAAGATTGCAATGATGTCTTTAAGCTCTTTATAACGCTGAAGAACTGTTTGAACGCCACGTGCAGTGTCATAGTGTTCTTGACCAATTACTTGAGGGTCAAGTTGACGAGATGATGAATCTAATGGGTCTACCGCAGGGTAAATACCTAAAGATGCGATATCACGTGATAGTACAACTGTTGCATCTAAGTGAGCAAAGGTTGTAGCAGGAGATGGATCCGTCAAGTCATCCGCAGGTACGTATACCGCTTGGATTGAAGTGATTGAACCAGCTTTAGTAGACGCGATACGCTCCTGAAGTACACCCATTTCCTCAGCTAGTGTAGGCTGGTAACCTACCGCTGATGGCATACGACCTAGCAGTGCTGATACTTCTGTACCTGCAAGTGTATAACGGTAAATGTTATCTACGAAGAAAAGTACGTCACGACCTTCGTCACGGAACTTCTCTGCCATAGTAAGACCCGTCAAAGCAACACGTAAACGGTTACCTGGAGGCTCATTCATCTGACCGTAAACAAGCGATACTTTATCAAGTACGTTTGAATCGTTCATTTCATGATAGAAGTCGTTACCCTCACGAGTACGCTCACCAACACCTGCGAATACTGAGTAACCACTGTGCTCGATTGCGATGTTACGGATAAGTTCCATCATGTTTACGGTTTTACCTACACCGGCACCACCGAATAGTCCAACTTTACCACCTTTAGCGAACGGACATACAAGGTCGATTACCTTGATACCTGTTTCTAGTAGTTCGATTGAACTTGATTGATCTTCATAAGAAGGCGCTGCACGGTGAATTGACATACGCTCGTCTTCACCAATTGGACCTGCTTCATCGATTGGCTGACCCAATACATCCATGATACGACCTAGGGTCTTTGTACCTACTGGAACTTTGATTGGCTCGCCAGTACCTTCGACTGCAGTGCTACGACGTAAACCGTCAGTAGTACCTAGTGCGATTGCACGAACAACGCCGCCACCTAGTTGTTGTTGAACTTCTAGAGTCAAACCAACTAAGTCGCCTTCTGTAATTTTTACTGCTTCATATACAGCTGGCACGCTATCTTGTGGGAACTCGATGTCCACAACGGCGCCGATAATTTGGACGACCTTACCTAAACTCATGTCTATTCCTCTCGTTAAACTTTGCCGAAGCGTTATACCGCAGCCGAACCACTCACAATCTCACTGATCTCTTGTGTGATTGCAGCTTGACGTGCTTTGTTGTAAACAAGTTGCAGCTCATCAATTAGGTCACCGGCGTTATCAGTTGCGGCTTTCATCGCAACCATACGGGCAGCCTGTTCAGAGGCAGCATTCTCAACTACACCTTGATACACTTGTGATTCAATGAAGCGTACTAACAAAGTCTCTAAAATAGACTCTGGGTTTGGCTCATACAAGTAGTCCCAAGCGTGAGCTGATACTTCTTCTTCAGCTTTTGGCAAAGGTAATAACTGATCGATTACTGGCTCTTGCTTCATGGTATTTACAAAATTGTTGTATACCACAAATAAACGGTCAATTTTGCCTTCTTCGTATGCTTCTAACATCACTTTTACAGGACCAATTACATCCTGAACAGAAGGCGTATCTCCAAGACCTGCTTTTTTAGCAAGTAGTTGACCACCAAAACGTTTAAAGAAAGCAGCAGATTTACCGCCTAAGGTTGCAAATTCTGCAGTTACACCTTTTTCTTTCCACGCTTGTACGTCTTGTGTCACTTTTTTGAACTCATTGGTGTTCAAACCGCCACACAGACCACGGTCAGTAGAGATAACAATATAACCAACTCGCTTCACATCACGCTCAACTAAGAACGGATGGTTGAAGTCAAGATTAGCTTGAGCAATACGACCGATCACTTTGCGTAAGTTTTCAGCATATGGACGGCTTGACGCTACGCGCTCTTGTGCTTTCTTCATTTTAGAAGCAGCTACCATTTCCATCGCGCTGGTGATCTTTTGAGTATTTTTAATACTCCCGATCTTGCTTTTAATCTCTTTTCCGCTGGCCATGACTCTCTCTCCGAATCAAGGTGAGTGTTAGCGATAACACCCACCATGCATAACTAAATTACCAAGTTTGCGTTGACTTGAACTTCTCAAGAAGTTCTTTCAACTGCGCTTCGATCTCGGCGTTATAGTTACCTGTTTCATTGATTTGAGCCATTAGCTCTGCGTATGTGCTATTCGCGTAACCGATAAGACCTTCTTCGAAATCACCGATTTTCGCGATTTCAACATCTTTCAAGAAGCCTTTTTCAGCAGCAAATAACGACAGAGACATCTCAGCAACAGACATTGGTGCATACTGTTTCTGCTTCATTAGCTCTGTTACGCGCTCGCCGTGCTCAAGCTGAGCTCGAGTTGCATCGTCAAGGTCTGAAGCGAACTGAGAGAACGCCGCTAGTTCACGATATTGAGCTAGCGCTAGACGGATACCACCACCTAGTTTCTTAACGATTTTAGTTTGCGCAGCACCACCTACACGAGATACCGAAATACCAGCATTTACTGCCGGACGGATACCTGCGTTGAATAAGTCAGTTTCTAAGAAAATCTGACCATCGGTGATTGAGATAACGTTAGTAGGTACGAATGCAGAAACGTCACCACCTTGAGTTTCAATGATTGGCAATGCCGTCAATGAACCTGTTTTACCTTTCACTTCACCATTCGTGAACTTCTCTACGTAATCAGCGTTTACACGTGATGCACGCTCTAAAAGACGTGAGTGAAGGTAGAATACGTCACCTGGGTATGCTTCACGACCTGGTGGACGCTTAAGTAGCAATGAAATTTGACGATAAGCAACAGCTTGCTTAGACAAATCATCATATACGATTAGCGCATCTTCACCGCGGTCGCGGAAGTATTCACCCATAGTACAACCAGCAAATGGCGCTAAGAATTGAAGCGCAGCTGATTCTGAAGCAGATGCAACAACAACGATTGTGTTCTCAAGTGCACCGTGCTCTTCAAGTTTACGTACTACGTTCGCAATAGTAGATGCTTTTTGACCAACCGCTACGTACACACATTTAACGCCTGTACCTTTTTGGTTGATGATAGCATCGATTGCTAGTGCAGTTTTACCAGTCTGACGGTCACCGATGACAAGCTCACGCTGGCCACGACCAACTGGGATCATTGCATCGATAGACTTATAACCAGTTTGTACTGGCTCATCTACTGATTGACGTTCAATTACGCCTGGTGCAATTTTCTCAACTGGTTCAAAACCGTCATTATCTAGTGCACCTTTACCATCGATAGGCTGACCAAGTGTGTTTACAACACGACCTAATAGACCACGACCAACAGGTACTTCTAAGATACGACCAGTAGATTGTACTTTTACGCCTTCTTTAAGGTCTGCGTAAGGACCCATAACTACTGCACCTACTGAGTCACGCTCAAGGTTTAGTGCAATAGCATAACGGTTGCCAGGAAGCTCAATCATCTCACCTTGCATACAGTCAGCTAGACCATGGATGCGGATGATACCGTCAGTAACAGATACAATAGTACCTTCGTTACGTGCTTCACTTACAACTTCAAACTGCTCAATACGTTGTTTGATCAGCGCAGAAATTTCTGTGGAATTAAGTTGCATGCTCTTTTTCCCAATTACGATTGTAGCGAAACCGCTAAGCGGTCAAGTTTGCCTCGGACAGAGCCGTCAATAACGGTGTCACCAGCTTTGATAACTAGACCGCTTACAACGGCTTCGTCAATGCTACAATTCAGCTTAACTTTGCGTGCGAAACGTTTTTCAAGTGCCGCGACCAATTTGTCTTGTTGCTCAGCAACAAGCTCAGTTGCAGAAACCACATCAACATCGATTTCTTTGTCATATTCTGCTTTAAAATCAGCAAAAATATCAGCAACTGCTGGAATGGCGGCTAAACGCTTATTTTCGGCCATCAGCTTGATAAGATTCTGACCCTGTTCGTTGAGTTGCTCAGCACACACTTTCAATAAAATGTCAGTTTGTTCTGATGCAGTCGGCATGCTTGAAAGCAAGGCTGACACTTGTTCATCGCTGGCCACTTGACCGGCGAAGAACAACATCTCATTCCAAGCTTCAACACTGCCTTTTTCAACGGCAAGTTCAAAAGCCGCTTTAGCGTATGGGCGAGCGATAGTAGTCAATTCAGACATGCTCATACCCTCCTAATTACAGCTCAGCGACAAGTTTTTCAACGATGTCACTGTGTGCGGCTTGATTGATTTCACGCTCTAAAATCTTCTCAGCGCCAACCACGGCCAGAGTAGCAACCTGCTTACGCAAGTCCTCTGTCACACGGCTACGTTCTGAATCAATTTCAGAGTGTCCTTGAGCAATAATTTTTTCACGCTCTTGCTGACCACGAGTCGTCTCTTCGTCAACAATTAGCGCTGCACGCTTTTTAGCTTGTTCAATGATATCAGCCGCTTGAGATTTTGCTTCTGTCAACTGCTCTGCAGCTTCTAGGCGCGCACGCTCAAGTTCTTGTTCAGCTTTATCAGAGGCAGCTAAACCATCTTCGATTTTTTTCTGGCGAGCTTCAATTGCACCATTTAGTGGTGGCCATACGTACTTCATACAGAATAATACGAAGACCGTAAATGCAATTAATTCACCGATAAGAGTGGCGTTTAAGTTCACAACCGCTCCTCCTTAAATAGTAAGCTGTTCAAAAAATAAAATTAAAGTACGAACAACAATACCATCGCGATACCAACACCAATCATTGCTACCGCATCGATTAGACCAGCTAGGATAAACATCTTAACCTGTAGTGAAGGTGCAAGCTCAGGTTGACGCGCACATGCCTCAAGGAATTTACCACCCATGTTACCGAAGCCAATCGCAGTACCGATAGCACCGAAACCGATAAGTAAAGCTACAGCGATGTACTTAAGACCTAATACTAGTTCCATTTTTTTCTCCAAAGTTTCAATTGTAAATTAAAGTTAAAAAATTAAATTATAAATATAAAAATTAGTGACTATTTTTAGCACTTGCCATGCTTAGGTATACCACTGTAAGCATCATAAATACGAATGCTTGTAGTACGATGACCAAGATGTGGAAAACAGCCCAAATAAAGTGCAACGGCAATTGCATTAAACCTACAGCGCCAATCAAGATGAAAATCAATTCACCAGCGTACAAGTTTCCGAATAAACGAAGTGCTAACGAGAAAGGCTTAGCGACCAGTGCAATTGTCTCAAGTAACAAGTTAAACGGGATCAATAACACTTGAACCAGCTTGTTGTTTGAGCTGAACGGGTGCAATGTCAGCTCAGCGATAAAACCGCCAATGCCTTTCATTCTAATTGAATAGCCGATCATCAATAAGAACACACCAATTGCAAGCGCAGCTGTTAAGTTAATATCAGTGGTCGGTACAATTTTCATGTACACATCATGTGGGTCCATACCAAATGCACTCTCGCCGACAAAACCAGCAAACGCAGGTAAAAAGTCAACAGGGATCAAATCCATTAGGTTCATTAAGAACACCCAAACAAAAATTGTTAGGGCTAACGGCGCAATTAGCTTGCTATTGCCGTGGTATGTGTCACGCACGTTGTCACCAACGAACTCAACTATCATTTCAATAAAGCACTGAAATTTACCAGGCACACCGGTGGTTGATTTTGAAGCGGCACTTCGGAAGATCCATAAAAAGACTAGACCTAAGCCGATTGACCATGCGAGGGTATCTATATGCCATGTCCAGAAACCACTGTCCGCACATGCTTTGTTGAAGGCCAAACCGGTATCGGTCGAACACATCTTAGCATTGGTCAAGTGGTGCTGAATATGGCTTGATAGAGTAACTTCTTCTGCAGCCATGTTTTATCCCAAAAGTTAATGATTAAAAAAAATCGGTGCAAACCATTGTGTGAACAACACCAGTATGTAGCAGCAAAAAAATGGCAAAGCCATGACTGAAAAATACTTAAATACCAGTGTAAACAAACACACAGAAAGCAAAAATTTTAATCCATTGCCTCGTTTTATCGAGTCAAATACTTGTTCTGCTTTACTTGCGCCCATATATCGAAACGCATACAAAGCAAAAACAAAATTAGGAAGTACCGAAACAAGCCCGCCAGCAAACGCTGAAGCGCCAGCTTGTACTCCCCAACCAACAAAAACGGTTACTGCTGCGACTACTGTCACTATTCCCTGAAGCATTATGCCTTTTAATGCGGCCCGACGATATGGGCTGGCTAACGATTGAGTCACTTTATATTAACCTTTATGGCACTGCATTGCATCAGGGCATGAAAAACTGGCGAAATTATACTTATTTTTGGTGATTTTGCAACTTGAAGGGGACAAATGAAGCGCTTTTTCGGCGCTACATTTGCGTATTTTTCACACTTTAGGAAGGTTGTTGCATATCTGACTGGATACGACCCAATATACCGTCTAATTCATCCAAACTTGCATATGAAATAACTAATTTACCCTTGCCTTTTTGGTTGTAGTTTATTTCTACCTTAGCCCCCAGATTTTCGGCCAGCTGTTGTTCTAACAGTTTGACATCTGGATCTTTTTCTTTTGCTTGCTTTTTATCCACCGGCTCTAAAATAGCACGCACTAGCTTTTCAGTCTCTCTTACAGTCAACGCTTTTGCAACTGCCGTTCTTGCAGCTTCTGATTGCGGTTCTCCGGTGAGTGCTAATAAGCAACGCGCATGGCCCATTTCTATATCACCGTGCTCCAACAAAATTTTAACATCATCATTAAGATTATTGAGTCTAAGTAAATTGGTGACCGTGGTACGAGATTTACCGACAGCCTCAGCAACTTGCTGATGGGTCAATTCAAATTCATGGAGTAACCTATCCAATGCAACGGCTTCTTCCATGGCATTTAAATCTTCTCGCTGAATATTTTCAATTAAAGCAATCGCGACCGCGGCTTCATCAGCTACATCTTTTAAAATACACGGTACGACATCAAGTTCAGCCAGTTGTGCTGCACGCCAACGACGCTCACCCGCAATAATTTCGAATTGATTTTTAGTTACACAGCGCACAACGATAGGTTGAAGCACGCCTTGAGCTCGAATTGAACTGGCCAGCTCCTCTAATGCCTGTTCAGACATATCTTTACGCGGTTGGTACTTGCCCGGTTGTAAAAACTCTATGGGGACATGCTGTAATTGCCCATCACTAAATCGCTCTACTGTAGTATCAAGTTCTTTACTATCGTGATGAACCGCAACAGGCTCTTTATCTGGAGCTGGTTTTGATGAACTGAGTAGGGCGTCCAAGCCTCGGCCTAAACCACGTTTTTTTACCGACATGTTATTATTATCCTCTTAGGCAACCGCTGCGGATTGTTTTTCTTTACGACGTAACATTTCGCCTGCCAAAGCTAAATAGGCTTTTGCACCACTTGATGCCCGGTCATAATACATTGCTGGCGCACCAAAACTTGGAGCTTCCGCTAAACGCACATTACGCGGGATCACCGTGCGGTATACCTTATCGCCAAAGTGCTGTTTTAGCTGCTCAGACACATCATTCGCTAAACGATTTCGTGGATCATACATGGTGCGCAAAATACCCTCTATCTGCAATTGAGGGTTCACTAGCTTAGCCAGTTGAGTAATAGTATCCATTAAGGCCGTTAGCCCTTCCAGTGCATAATATTCACATTGCATAGGCACTAATATTGAATCTGCTGCGGCCATCGCATTTACCGTCAACATATTTAACGATGGTGGGCAGTCTATAAAAATAAACTCATATTGATCTTGAATCGCTTCCAATGAATTGCGCAAACGTACTTCACGGGCAAACAATTCCATCAGCTTCACTTCTGCAGCTGTCACATCACCATTAGCGGCAATAAGATGGTATTCACCAGAGGTTTCTTTACAGATAACATCATCTAATGCTTGCTCTTCTATTAATAAATCATAAATGGTTGCGACATCACCATACTTGTCAACACCACTACCCATCGTCGCATTACCTTGCGGGTCTAGGTCAATTAATAATACCTTGCGCTTAGTTGCCGCCATCGATGCTGCTAAGTTAACAGCCGTCGTGGTTTTGCCAACGCCACCTTTTTGGTTTGCAATTGCAATGACTTTTGCCACGTTGCCCTCGAATACTAATCTTTAGAAAGAATAATTAAATGACGCTCTGCATCTAACTCTGGCACGTTAAGATGAATATCTTGCTGCAGTTTTACCCCTGCAGGTAATTGTTCAAGCTCTTGCGCCGGGAATTGTCCTTTAAGTGCCAAATAGTTTCCAGACGGGTCTATTAAGTGTCCACACCAATCAACCATATCTTGCAATGATGCAAAAGCACGACTAAGCACCCCATCTAATTTAACACTTGGTTGATATTCTTCAACACGAGACTGCACAGGAGTTACATTATCTAGTCCAAGTGCATGTTTTACTTGTGTTAAAAAACGTACTCGCTTACCTAAACTATCTAATAATACAAATTGCGTATGAGGCAGCGCAATTGCCAATACAATACCCGGTAATCCAGGGCCTGTACCAACATCAATGTAGTGTTGACCGTCTAGGTGAGGCGCAACCATTAAAGAATCCATGATATGTTTAACCATCATTTCTTTAGGACTGCGTACTGAGGTTAAATTGTAAGCTTTATTCCATTTGTCTAGTAACTCAACATAATGCACTAATTGCTGTTGTTGATGTTCACTTAGCGCAATGTCCGTTTGCGCTAATAAAGAAGTCAATTGTTGCTGTAACACAGTATTCCTATGCCGCTACGCAGACTTGCGCAGTAGCCCTTGCTTTTTCAGATACACTAATAATAACGAAATAGCGGCCGGGGTGATACCAGAAATACGCGAAGCTTGGCCTATAGTCTGTGGACGCACATCAGTTAACTTGGCGACAACTTCATTAGATAAGCCACTTACTTGTGAATAATCATAATCTGTTGGCAATAGGCTTTCTTCGTGACGAAGCTGTTTATTTATCTCGTCTTGTTGACGTGCAATATAACCTGCGTATTTAGTTTGGATCTCAACTTGCTCAAGAGCTTGAATATTAGTTGAATCAGATGCAAAACCATCGATAGCCATTAGATCATGATAAGCAACTTCAGGACGACGAATAAGATCCTCTAAACTCGCTTCGCGCGCTAAAGGCGTTTTAAGTAAATTGTTAACTTGATCAATTGCATGATGATCTTTGTGGATCCAAGTTGATTTAAGTCGTTGAGATTCAAGTTCCATCACTTCTAACTTATCGTTATAGGCAGCCCAACGATTATCATCAACAAGGCCAAGTTCTCGACCTTTTTCAGTTAAGCGTAGATCAGCATTATCTTCACGTAATAATAAACGATATTCAGCACGACTAGTAAACATGCGGTACGGCTCTTTTGTACCAAGTGTAGCTAAATCATCAATCAATACACCGGTATAAGCTTGGTCTCGACGCGGTGTCCAAGCATCTAAACCTTTTACTTGCAGTGCCGCATTCATACCTGCAATTAAGCCTTGTGCAGCCGCTTCTTCGTAGCCTGTTGTGCCATTAATTTGACCCGCAAAAAACAATCCATTAATAAATTTAGTTTCTAAAGATTGCTTTAAATCACGGGGGTCAAAAAAGTCATACTCTATGGCATAACCAGGACGACAAATATGTGCATTTTCAAAGCCTTTTATTGATTGAACTATTTGTAATTGCACATCAAACGGTAAACTGGTAGAAATACCATTTGGATATAATTCATAAGATGTCAGCCCTTCTGGCTCTACAAATATTTGATGCTTATCTTTGTCTGCAAAACGTACAATTTTATCTTCAATGGAAGGGCAGTAACGTGGACCAATGCCTTCTATTACACCTGCATACATAGGAGAACGGTGTAAATTTTCACGGATCACATCATGCGTTTGTTCATTTGTATAAGTGATATAACATGGGATCTGTTGTGGATGATCTGATTGTTTGCCCATAAATGAAAATACCGGCGTGGGTGTATCACCTGGTTGTTCTTGCATCACGGAAAAATCAACAGTACGTGCATCAATACGAGGAGGAGTACCTGTTTTTAAACGATCCACTCTAAACGGTAATTCACGTAGACGTTCTGCAAGTGCAATTGAAGGTGGATCACCTGCACGACCCCCTTTAAAGTTTTCCATGCCAATATGAATTTGACCACCCAAGAAAGTACCAACGGTTAAAACAACCGAATTGGCAGAGAAACGCAGTCCCATTTGAGTTACTACGCCTTTTACTTGATCTTGTTCAACAATCAAATCATCACAAGATTGTTGGAATATTTTTAAATTTTCTTGTTTTTGCAAGATATTTTGAATAGCTGCTTTGTAAAGCACTCTATCAGCTTGTGCTCTAGTGGCTCGCACCGCAGGGCCTTTAGATGAATTAAGAGTTCTAAATTGAATACCGCCTTGGTCGATGGCTTTCGCCATAGCTCCACCTAATGCATCAATTTCTTTTACTAAATGACCTTTGCCAATACCACCAATGGCAGGATTACATGACATCTGACCTAATGTGTCCATATTGTGAGTTAACAATAATGTGTTCATGCCCATACGAGCTGAAGCCAATGCTGCCTCGGTGCCTGCATGTCCACCACCTACTACAATTACGTCAAAATGTTCATGATAAATCATTTACGGGATCCTACTTAAAAACAACCAGCAAATTCTGAGAGGGAGCGTATTCTACCTAGAAATGCGAAGAAGTGAAATGTTTAAATAATGAGCAACACATAAAAAGGTTAAATTAGATCTCTAATAATATATAAGGATCTTTTTAAAGATCTTTTATTAGATCTTATTATTAGTGATCGCATTTTCTGTGGGTAAGGCTGTATTAGCATTACAAATCAATCATTTACGCCTGATCAATAGGTGTGAATTAGATCGGATCAAAGGGTAAATAAGCTCTGATCAAAACGGCTACTTATACACAAGGGGAGATCTGAAGATATTTATCCCATGGATAACTATGTTTAGATCACCCTTTAGATCAAGTGTTATCCACAATTATAAATAATATAAAGTAAAATTGTGTATAACTTATTGACAAGATCTTTATTTACCTTGTGGTAACACTGTAACAAGCTGAGGAAGCCAAGCTAATGCAGTATCTTCTGGCAATGCTTCATCTAACACATTGATCTCTAAATTTGGTAATAGCTGTTTAGCACCCTTATTGCTAAGCAATTGTTCGCAATTTCTAGCTGCATGGTTATAGGTGTCGTAGCTTGTGTCACCGAGACCGACAATTGCAAACTGAATGTGATCTAAATTATCTTGCTGATCTAGTTGGCTAATAAAAGGTAATAGATTTTCTGGGTAATCACCTGCTCCATATGTTGAGGTAACCACCAGCCAAACTGGCTGGGTGATATCATTCAACATAGGTGTTTCGTGTAGAACTGCATTAATATCTTGATCTTGCAGTACTTCTTTAAGCTGCTCTGCGACATATTCAGCCGAACCCATTTGACTACCAATGATGATCTCTAAATGTTGCATGCGTTAAACACCCTCGTTGCGAATGTCGACATCATAAAGACCTTGTGGAAGAAGTAAAGAGGCGTCAATTCTAATTGGATAAAAAATAACGGTCAAAAAATCCTCTAAATTGGGTTTTTATATTTAACTATATGAAAATAAAGAAGGTAATAATTTATTCTTACATGGTTTTGGGTAAGAAATTTGTGGATAAGCTGCTTGTATATTCTCTATAAAATTATCATTTCACCTTATATTTCTGAAAGAATTATACGTATTCTAGTTTAAACTTGTGTATATAAAGATTAAAAGTGGCTATGTGGACAGTCTGAGTGTGTATAAACTTTAAGTTGATAAATATGATCACGTTTTTAGATCTATTTAATTTGATCTATATAAGAAAACAATCTAAAAAAAGTATAAAAAAGATCGTTTCTCAGGTTTGTTTATAGGAGCTCGCTTACTTAAAGTGCTTTTTAACTTTATTTTTATAAGATGAGTGTCAATTTTCTGCACTAAAAAGCATTGTTAAGCGTTTTAAAATGGCAACTGGAGCGGTTGATGTTGAAATAGCGCACTATGATCTTGGTCATTGAGTGCAGCAACTATCATTCTTTGTATTAAATCTATACAGTGATCTGACAGAGTATTACCAAAAGATAGCCGTTTTATGCCCCAATGATGCAATTGTTCATTGTGGTTACAATACGGTAATGCCAATACATTTAATGGAATATGGAGTTGCCGACTTAGTACTTTTATATCGTGTCCGTTAATGATACCGGGTACAAATACACCATCGACTCCGCTATTTTCATAGGCTTTTGCATGAGAAAGAGTGTCTGTAAAATGATGAACAGGTGATAAGTGTGTATCGATACGCGCATTTATAAATACCTGTGAGAAACCAGCGCTGTGTAAAGTGCGTTTGATAGCGCTAAAAATTTCACTTTGTTGGTCCAGATCACGTAATTGGCCGGTTACTTTGGAGCTATCTTCAATGTTAATGCCCACAGCACCAAGTTCTACGATAGCTAAAACATGCTCACAGATGGCATGGATGTCATCAGAAAACCCTGATTCGATATCAACGCTTACACCGATGTCTACCGCATTAATGATCTGTTTGGTTTGCATTAAAAAAGCATTAAAAGCACATGATTCACCATCATTTTGTGTTCGTTCATTAGCCATTCCCAACTAGTTGTCCCAATTACTTGGCAACCTCCTTGCTGTAGTAATACTGCAGGGAGTGGGTCCCAAGGATTAAGCAATTTAAATAGTGTTGTTTGATTGTGAAGCTGATGAAAGTGATGGTATTTATTCATATTTACGAGTTCTTTATAATTTTGTAACACGAATATAAAGAGCCGTTTGTATGTGTGCTGGCTGTAATTGGAACTGAACTATAACCATAATAGCTCTATAGTAGAAAGGGTCAGCAAGGTTGCGCTTGTCATTTATTAGCGCTAGGCTTGTTTTTAGACACATAAACCAAGGATAAAAAATGGCCGAGCAATCAATAAGCTGCAAGCGTTCAAGTTGCAGTAATTGTGATAATGCAGATTCGCTTGGATTTGATTTTACCATGGCATTTCAGCCAATTATCGATGCTGAAAAACAACAGATATTTGGCTATGAAGCGTTAGTTAGGGGTATAAATAATGAATCTGCTTGGTCTGTTATATCGCAAATCAATAACGATAATAGATATACCTTTGATCAACTATGCCGAGTCAAAGCCATTGCCCTTGCTGCAAAACTAGAGATAAAGAGCTATTTAAGTATTAATTTTTTACCTAATGCTATTTATAAACCCGAGCGTTGTATTCGCACCACATTAGAAGCGGCAAATAAGTATAACTTTCCAACCAATCGCATTATGTTTGAATTTACTGAAGTTGAAAAATTTGAAGATTTTCAACATGTTAAGTTGGTCGTGAAATATTATCAGTCATTGGGCTTTTTAACCGCTACTGATGACTTTGGTGCTGGCTATTCAGGGCTAAATTTATTAGCGGATTTTCAAACCAATATCGTTAAATTAGACATGGCACTGGTGAGAAACATTGATAAAGATAGTGTACGCCAAGTGATTGTTAAAAATTGCTTGAATATGTTTAATGAACTCAATATTACCGCTTTGGCAGAAGGCATTGAAACGTTAGGAGAATATCAATGGCTACGCGATGCGGGAATCGTCTTAATGCAGGGTTATTTGTTTGCCAAACCCGGATTTGAATGCTTGCCTGAGGTGGATTTTTCGACTCTTTAGCTGCAATACACTGAAAAGTATATCCGTGCCAGTTTAATGCGAGGCTGGACAGCCTCGCATGTAAGTTGAATTAACCTTGTTATTTACCGATACAAAACGAGCTAAAGATTTTACCCAATAAATCATCTGAACTAAATTCACCTGTGATCTCATTAAGGTGTTGTTGAGTGAGACGCAACTCTTCTGCCAAAATTTCACCGGCTATGTGCATCTCTAATTGGGTTTGACCAATGTCTAAATGCTCAGCGGCGCGCGCTAGCGCATCTAGATGACGGCGACGGGCCATAAAGCCGCCTTCAGTAGCACCTTGAAAACCAATACATGCCTTAAGGTGCTCTCTAAGTAAATCAATACCTTGAGTATCTTTGGCGCTTAAGCGAATAAGCGTATGTTCATCAGCGTTATCAATCCCGACAGTTTCACCGCTTAAGTCTACTTTATTGCGGATCACGGTAATATCCATACCTTTCGGTAGCTGTTTAATAAAATCGGGCCAGATTTTAGCGGGATCAGTTTCTTTGGTGTCTGTACCATCAACCATAAATAGTACGTGATCAGCTTGGCGAATTTCACCCCAAGCACGTTCAATGCCTATTTGTTCTACTTTATCAGGGCTTTCTCGTAACCCTGCCGTGTCGATAATATGTAACGGCATGCCATCTATATGAATGTGCTCACGCAGTACATCACGCGTAGTACCTGCAATATCGGTAACAATAGCCGCTTCTCGACCAGCTAATGCATTGAGCAAACTTGATTTACCTGCATTAGGGCGACCTGCTATTACTACCCGCATACCTTCACGTATAATGCTGCCTTGTTTGGCTTGTTTACGCACCTCAGCTAATTGTTCAATAATGGTATTTAAGTCACCACTGACTTTACCATCGGATAAAAAGTCGATTTCTTCATCGGGAAAGTCAATGGCGGCTTCTACATACATACGTAAATGAATAACTTTTTCCACCAGCGTATTAATATGCTTTGAAAAGTCACCTTGTAGTGAGTGCAGGGCACTTTTTGCCGCTTGCTCACTGGTGGCGTTAATTAAATCAGCAATGGCTTCAGCCTGTGTTAAATCCATTTTATCGTTGATAAACGCGCGCTCAGAAAATTCCCCTGGTTGCGCTAGGCGGACCTTTTCTATTTGGCAAATCTCTTTTAGCAACATGTCAATCACCACCGGGCCACCATGGCCTTGCAGCTCTAACACATCTTCACCTGTAAATGAATTTGGGCCTTGGAAGAATAGCGCAATACCTTGGTCGAGCTGTTCACCATGTAAGGTGTTAAATGATAAATATTCTGCATAACGGGTTTTTGGGCATTTTCCCATTATTTGCTTGGCCACGGTGCGTGCTAAAGTGCCTGAAACGCGAATAATACCTACACCGCCACGCCCTGGAGCGGTAGCTTGTGCGACTATGGTGTCTTGTGAATTCATGATGATAAAAGATTTGCAGTTACTATTGAGCAAATTGTACAGCAAAGCGGCAGGCTCAGCCATGCGCTAAGGTTGTTTATCTTTGTGTTGGTGTGCAAACATGACAGGAGAGCTCGGTTTTTGTATATTAGTGGGTAGGATAAACCCAGATTAGCTAAGGAATGCCACGTTAGTGTATCAATTCAAGCAGTTTCAATTTGACCCCCAGTTAGAAACGCTTAAATGGGATGAGCAAAGCCGTATATTACGCCCAAAAGTTGCCCAGTTATTGGCGTTTTTTTTAGCAAACCCGAATCAGTTGCTTACCAGAGAGCATCTTCTCAGTAGTCTTTGGTTACATGGTGAATATCGAGATGCGGCGCTGACACAAAGCATTCAAGAACTAAGAAAGATATTATGTGATAACGCGCAGCAACCTGAGTTTATTAAAACGATGCCGCAAAAAGGCTATATGTGGGTTGCCGCAGTAAAACGTGTGCCTTTGCCTGCTGAACAAAGTAACACTAAGTTTTGGAAAATAAAATATACGCTGTTGGTATTGGGTTTTATTTCGGTGCTCGGGATTGCAATTGGGTCGGTGTATTATACTAAGCAGCAAGGACCAATAGCATCTTCTCAGCAGCAGTTACCGCGATTATTGGTTGCATCAGTTGAAAATTTAACCGGGCAAACGCAGCTGGATTGGTGGGGATATGCTTTGCAGCAGCAGCTAAAACAAGCCGCTCATCCGTATTTTACTGTACTCGATGAAGTTAGTTTTTCTGATCAATCTTTGCTTGATGTAATGCGTCATAATGCTGATATTGGTTTTAGTGCCAAGCTTACTCAACAGCAGCAGCGTTATGTTCTACATTATCAAATTAACCGTCGTGAGCAACCACCACAAAAAGGCCAAATGATAAGTGAAGACTTACATACACCTATTAATGATATTGTAAATCAACTAGTGGCTATTTTAAGTGGCCACACCGAAGCGATATGGACTGAGTCAGTCTCTGATGTTAGACAATCGCGACAAAATTACTTAGCGGGACTCCATGCGTTAACGTACCAAGGAGTAGGGGCAGCATTACCATATTTTAAGGCAGCTTTGGCGCATGATGAAAATAATCATGCGGCACGGCTTGAACTAGCTAATGGGTTATGGAAAGTGGGAAGCTGGCAAGCGGCGCTGGCGCACTTTGAACACATTGATAACTTAGACCCAAGTAGTTACTTATTTATTCGTTATCATCTTTACCTTGGCCGCTATTGGTTATATCGAGGAGATTTTGCGCAGGTAGAAGTTTCACTAAAGCATGCCATGGCAACAGCCCAAGCATTAAACCACCAGCGGTTACTCGCACGTAGTTATCAACTTCAGGCGGACTTAGGCTGGTTACAGCTTAATTGGCAAAAACACAGTAAAGCTATGCACAGTGCTAAAGTTTTACTGGGTGCTGGTGCTTTTAGCCATTCGGAGTCACAGCGTGCTTTTTACCTAGCCAATCCACCTCAAGCTGGGTTAGAGCAAAGCGCAGAGCTTGATATGGCAGATAATTTAAAGGTAGTTACAAAGGCGATTACTTATTATCGCCAACAAGGTCAACAGGCGTTATTAATGTTGAGTTATTTTGCATTGGGGCAGAATTATTTGGCAACCCTGTCTGTACGAGAAGATGCGCTAGCTCAAGCGTTAGATATGGCAACACAACAAAATAATCAGTACATTAAAAATAGTATTTTATTGTATATGGCCTTTTATGCTATTCAGCTGCACCAAGGGGAGCGTGCATTAGCCTACTTGGTAGAGCTAACGCTTGATGAACAAACAAATTCGCAATTGTTAGTACAGCAGCAGTTTTTAACTGCGATGGCCAATATGGATATTGCTCTGAGTTCAACCATGGTTGAACAAGACGCTTGGCATCGAGCAACAACGGCCTTTGAGTTGTTATTGTTAAGGTCGCAGCTTGACCCAATAACACGTGCAAATACGCAGCTTATGCTCGCGTGGTTATTGATTGCTAAGCAAGACTACGCACAAGCAGATATGTTAATTGTGGCAGCTCGGTTGGTATACAAACAATATGAGCTAACTGATAGTTATGCTTTTACGCGTTATACACAAATGTATATACAAGTTGCGCAAAGTAATTATCTTCATGCAATTACAATAATGGGTGTTGAGCCTGAGCAAAAACTTGAGGCACTTTATGGTAGTTATGCATATGCGCAGCTAGGGCAGACTGATAAAGCGCTTATGTTATTGCGTAACACCAAGCAAAAATTTAGCCGACAGTGGCAACCGCAAGACGAGGCTTTAGCTGATAAAATAGCGATTAGGCTGAATAATGGCGGTGGCAGATTGTTAACTCTAGCACAATTGCCGCCACCATATAGTGTGTATTGTCAGTCTGAATGGGTGTTGGAGTAGGGTGCTAGTAAACGTTTACTGGGTGCCGACGCGCCTCGATATAGTACCTCATTGTTTTTATCGAGTAACAACCAGTAAGGTAAACTAGTGATATTAAAGCGTCTAAACAGTGCATTATATGTATCAAGTAATACGGGGTGCTTTACATTGAAGCGTTGTTGATAGGCTTTTACATCAGCCAATGATATGTAAAACGGTTTGATCACGGTGAGTTTTTGTATTGTATTTAGTGGTGCAATACTATTGTGTATCTCGGCTTTTTGCTCGCATTGCGGTAAATGCCGGGCAGGACACAATGCATCAGCGAATAATATTAACCGTATTGTTGAGCTGGCAGTTTTAAAGTCATGTGGTTTAATGTCTAAATCGTGTAATTGCAGATGCTGCGCTTTTATTGCTATGTTCTCGTTTGGAGGTAAGCTCGGTGGTTCACTTAATAGCTGTTTATCTACGACTTTCCCCTGTGCGATACGGATAATAGTGGGGGTATTACGCACACCAAAGCGCATCCCCAATGTATTCTCTTTATCAATTTTCAGCGATTTATATTGTGGGTAAGCATTCACGAATTTGGCAATATCTGCAGGCGTTACATTCATATCTGGTTGTAGAAATTGCCTTGGATAATCACTCGTTGGCAACGTACTTAGCTGAGTATATTCACTCCAAATATCGATAAATACCAGCTCTTTGGTGCTATTTAACTGAACTTGTAAGGCAAAAACTGTGTGGTTATACAAACATAGTAGTAACAATAGCACGGCTTTATTCATGGTTGTTCTCCTTGGGTAAATAAGCCGATAGTACGCTGTTTAGTTCATCATTTATTAATGCAGTGCGGTAGATTTCTCGTCCTTGTTCATCAAGCAAAATATGAGTGGGGGTACCAATGACATTAAATTTTTTACTCAAGCTGCCATCATGATCAAAGGCTGTGGCAGTGTGATAGTCGTGCTTGTCTAAAAACCGTTTTACCAGCTCTGGCGATTGGTTTAACCCTATATTCACTGATACCACATTCAATTTTGCTGATCGGGCTTTAAATGTTTGCTCTAGATGTGGCATTTCTTCAATACAGTAGCGACACCAAGTTGCCCAAAACTTTAAATAGGTTACTTTACCTAAGGTGCTAATCTTCTCGCCTTGTAGCGTGGTTGTTTGTATTTGTAGCGGTTCAGCTTGGCAGTTCAGATTGTATAGACCAAATAGCAAAGCTATGAGTGGGTAGTGAAGTTTCATCGTTCTCTCCTGATATAAATAGTTAAAAGTAAATACTTTGTCCGGCCTTAATGAGGTAAAACTGTGCCACCAGCACCAGCATTATGGTGAATAAATTAGGGGCTAAGGTGAGCCATTTACCTGATTTTGGTAAACGCTTAAGTAGGTGACTCGATACGCCAATAGCGAACAGCAAAGCGCTCATACCCAAGGCGAAAGAAAATAATAACCCTGCACCTAGCCAAGCTTGTTGTTGTTCGGCTGCAAAGAGTAGAAGCGCTGCTAATACTGGAGATGTACATGGGGCTGCAACCAAGCCACTGACAGCGCCCATTAAAAAAGTATGATGCTGGTGGTTAGAATGCTCAAAAGGCAATGAAGGCAATCGTGCCCAGCCTTTGATGACAAGTGCCATATATAAGAGTAAATTTGCAAAGCCAATTTGCAGCCACGGATTACTGGCAACCTGTCCAAATAGCTGACCAGTTAACGCTGCGAGTAACCCTAATGATGCGTATAACAGTGCAAAGCCAAGACAATAATAAGCGGCGTTGCGTATATGCTTTGCTTGGCTGTGACCTTTTGGTGCAAGTGAAGCTACAGTGATTGGAATTAAGGGGTAAACACAAGGTGATAGGCTGGCTAACAGGCCTGCAAAAAAAGCACCGACTAGTAGCCACCAGCTATGATCCATAGATTGTAATTGTGCTAATAAAAAGCCGTTATATTCGTCAAACATACTTAACTTAGAAATAAAAATTAGGAATGGCGAGTATTCAAAAAAGTCCGCAGTGGCACCATCAAAAGGGTATAAAATCGAGATAAAAAAACATCAAATTATTGATATATATAATTTTTAAAGGAAGAGTGTTTTTGACAGAAGATGAGTTAGTAGAGGTCAGAGAAATAAAAACGCCCGCAAAGCGGGCGTTCATAAAAAGTGCTAAAAGGTTATCTTACTTTTAAGCCTTTTTTCTCCATACCACGGTAGATAATCAGCATTTGTGCGATAGTGATTAAGTTAGATACTAACCAATACAACACTAAACCTGATGGGAATGGGAAGATAATAAAGAAGAAGGTAAACACCAATGGCATATATGTCATCATCTTTTGCTGCATAGGATCTGTGACCGTCATAGGTTGCAGCTTTTGCGTTAGGAACATACTGGCACCAAATAATAATGGCAGCACATAGTATGGGTCTTTTGCAGATAAGTCAGTTAACCACAGCATAAACTCTGCATGGCGTAATTCGGTTGATTCTAAGAATACATAGAATAAGGCCAAGAAAATTGGCATTTGTAGTAATAGAGGCAAACAGCCACCCATAGGGTTTACTTTTTCTTTGCGGTATAGCTCCATAGTTGCTTGACCAAACTTCTGGCGGTCATCACCATAGCGCTCTTTTAATGCTTGCATCTTAGGTTGTAGCATACGCATTTTAGCCATGGAGGTGTATTGCGCTTTGGTAAGTGGGTATAAAGCAGATTTAACTAAAATGGTGATTGCAATAATGGCCACACCCCAGTTACCGACAACACCATAGATTAGTTTAAGCAACACAAACAAAGGCTGTGAAATAAAGAATAACCAACCATAGTCGACCGTTAAATCTAAATCAGTATGGATAGCTTCTAGTGCATCACTGTCTTTTGGTCCCATATAATAAGTAGCAGTGAGTATGCTGTTACTACCTGCTGCGATATTCGTCGGTTCGTTTTTAATACCAACAATACCTTGGCCATTACGCAATAAGGTATAAATGGTGTTATTAGTTGTTTGATTTGGCACCCAAGCACTTACAAAATAGTGCTGGATAAAGGCTATGTAGCCACCTTGGGTGCTTTTATTGAGCTTCGCATCGCTCATATCATCAAAGCTGTATTTTTCATACGGCTCTTCCGATGTACCATAAGCGGCACCTAAATAAGTTTGATCTACCATACTGCCTTTATTTTCAATGGTGCGCTTTACTTGGGTATAAAGCTGTACTTGAATAGGGTCAGCTGAGGTATTGTTTATATCATACTCTAGCGCAACATCGTATTTGCCAGCTTTAAATACATACGTTTTGGTAAAGCTAACCCCTTTGCTATCAACAAAAGTTAGAGGTACGCGCAGCTCGTCACCATTTAATGTATAAGCCGTTTGTGCACTTTGATAAACAGGACGACCATCACGAGAAGCATCAGGTCCATTTAGGCCAATCAAACCACTTTGTGAAATGTATTGTTTGTTTTTAAATTCGCCCAGTAATAAGTAAGGCTCCTCGCTGCCGTGGGTCTCGGCATGCTGGAGAAGTTTCGCCTCAACAATATCACCGCCCTTGGTATCAATTTTTACTTCAAACACATCTGTGATCACTGATACGGTTGAACGAATGGCCTTTGTTGCTGCAACAGGCACATCTCCTTGGCTTGATGAAGCCGGAACGTCATCTGATACAGGGGTTGATGAAGGGGTGGTCACTTGCGTGGTGGCACTGGTATCGATTATTGGTTGGTTGTAAGTATTGTTCCATTCTTGAAACAACAAATACGACACAAGCAATAAACCGATAAATAAAAACGTGCGTTGTGATTCCATAACAGCTCTTATTTCTCGTGTTGGTGTTTAACTTGGGTTGATTTATCAGGCACGGGATCATTCCCACCTGCGCTTAAAGGGTGACATTTTAATATGCGTTTAACCGCTAACCAACACCCTTTTCGCAATCCGTGACAATTAATTGCCTCAATTGCATAACTAGAGCAGGTTGGGTTAAATCGACAGTGTGGGCCCAACATAGGGCTAATAAAGCGTTGATAAACCTTAATGATAAAAACTAAGGCAGTTTTTGGTAACGCAATTAATTGTGTATACCAACACTGAAACACTTTATTTGTCATTGCCACATTAACTATGTTCAAAAGGTGAGCTAAAGATACCTTAAATACCGTTTTAAAGCTATGAACTGGGGGGATTATCGCGCTTTTGCTGTTTATTTGCAGGCGATTTATTTGCTTTGGCATTGTTAGCTGGACGCTTTTTGAACGGTTTAGGTTTTGGTGCACCAGGTTTGCAACGCTCATTGATTTTTCGCCACAGTTTATCAAGTTGCTTAGTTAACTCTTCATTACTTTGTTCGGCAATACCACTTTTAACCATTAAAACGATATCAATGTTATCAAGTTGGTGTTGGCTTAAACGAAAACTTTCGCGAGCAAGTCGTTTAATGCGATTACGTTGACAGGCGAGTTTACAGCGTTTTTTAGCCACAGTTAAGCCTAGACGAGCACGTCCAACATCATTAGGTTTTGCAAGTAAAGTAAAAAAAGGAGTTGCTGCGCGAGCAGGTTCTTGAAATATTCGAGAGTAATGCGAGGGAGTTAACAGACGTAACTCCCTGCCAAAGCTAAAGCTTTCCACTTATATTAAGCAGAAAGTACTTTGCGGCCTTTAGCACGACGACGTGCTAGTACTTTACGGCCATTTACAGTTGCCATGCGAGCACGAAAGCCGTGAGCACGTTTGCGTTTAAGAACGCTAGGTTGAAAAGTTCTTTTCATAACATTTCCGTCCGATCGGTTAAGTTTAAAACATCCTATGCAGGTCGCGATCCTGGCACAGGTGCCATTACGAGCGCGAGATAGTAATGCCGACAGGCCCTAAAGTCAATCATAATCTTACGCGCTGGTGGTTTTTTACTCTGAGCGTACAAATAAGCCTGTTAGTTAGGGTTGCCACTATTATATAGCAAGATCTTGCAACTCACCTAACAGATCGTGATCGATCTGATCTAATTGAAGTTTTCCACAGGCCTTGGGTGAAATATGGCACAAAGCTATGGAAAACTAAAATAGATCGTAAATTACAGGTGAGATCTTGATGGATTTTTGCTATGATCTACTTCTTGGATCTAAAATAAAATTAATATAAAAACAATAACTTGTATTTTTTTATCAACAAGATCCTCATTTTTAAAAAAGTCAATGTTGATGTTGTGGATAAGATCACTTCATAATACTCGGCTTCCACGAATAATTTTATGATAATAAACGGTAATTCCTGATTATATTGATGCCTTTAAGGTGTCCGGGAATATTAACTGCTTTTGGAGTTCAGAGTGTATCTGTCGGTTTGGCAAAGTTGTTTATATGTATTGCAAGATGAATTACCATCACAGCAATTTAGTATGTGGGTTAGACCACTACAGGCAGAAAGTACCGAAGATACCTTAACGATTTATGCGCCTAATCGTTTTGTATTAGACTGGGTCCGTGAGAAGTATCTTAATCGTATTAACGAGTTACTGATAGAAATTTGCGGTAACGAAGCGCCTGAGTTGCGCTTTGATGTGGGTAGTAAGCCTATTTTAGGGCAAGCAGTATCTAGTGATAAGCCTGCACAAGTGCAAACTGCAGTACATCATGCTAATGCAGGTCATGCCCCTACGCAGCGAGCACCTGAAAAGGTAGAGCCAGCGCCAAAATCAGCTTATAAACCGAATATCAAAGAAAATTACACATTTGATAGTTTTGTTGAGGGTAAATCTAACCAACTTGCAAAAGCGGCTGCAACACAAGTTGCTGATAACCCCGGCTCAGCATTTAACCCTGTTTTTATATATGGTGGCACGGGTTTGGGTAAAACCCATCTGTTGCATGCGGTCGGCAACGGTATTTTAGATAAAAAACCTGATGCAAAGATTGTTTATATGCATTCAGAGCGCTTTGTGCAAGACATGGTAAAGGCATTACAAAATAATGCTATTGAAGAGTTCAAGCGCTATTACCGTAGCGTGGATGCATTGATGATTGATGACATTCAATTCTTTGCTAATAAAGAACGCTCTCAAGAAGAGTTTTTTCATACCTTTAATGCTTTGTTAGAGGGGAATCAACAAATTATTTTAACTTCGGACCGTTATCCAAAAGAGATAGAAGGTGTTGAAGACAGATTAAAATCACGTTTTGGTTGGGGGCTAACTATTGCGATTGAGCCACCAGAGCTTGAGACGCGTGTTGCCATATTAATGAAAAAGGCGCAGCAGAGTAATATTAATTTACCACATGAAGTGGCATTTTTTATTGCTAAAAAATTGCGTTCTAATGTCCGGGAACTTGAAGGGGCGCTCAATCGAGTTATCGCCAATGCAAATTTTACTGGTCGGCCAATTTCAATTGATTTTGTTAAAGAGGCGCTACGTGATTTATTGGCATTACAAGATAAGCTGGTTACGATTGATAATATTCAACGTACCGTTGCAGAATATTATCGTATTCGAGTTTCTGACTTATTATCTAAGCGGCGTAGCCGCTCTGTTGCAAGGCCTCGTCAGGTTGCAATGGCATTATCAAAAGAACTGACTAACCATAGTTTGCCAGAGATAGGCGATGCGTTTGGCGGCAGAGACCACACCACAGTCTTACATGCTTGCCGTAAAGTAAAATCACTTCGTGATGAGTCTCACGAAGTAAAAGAAGATTATCAAAACCTTATCAGAACATTGTCATCCTAAGGGCTGTTTAAGTTATGCAAATTACCATTTCAAGAGAGCAGTTTTTAAAACCGCTCATCCAAGTGTCTGGCGCAATAGAGCGCAAGCACACGCTTCCTATTTTATCTAATGTGTTGTTAGAGATAAAAGACGGCACCTTGGCAATGACAGGTACTGACTTAGAAATTGAGTTGGTTGCAACTATTAACTTAGAGCAACCGTGCAATGATGCTAAAATTACTTTGCCTGCAAAAAAGTTACTCGATATTTGTAAGAGCTTACCAGATGGTAGTGAGCTTAAGCTTGAAAGCCAAGAGCATCAATTACTGTTAACCAGTGGCAAGAGTCGCTTTTCACTCACAACTTTGGCCGCTGAAGACTTTCCTAATCTGGAACAATGGGATGGTGAAGTTGAATTTCAGTGTTCTCGTTTAGAACTTAGAAAGTTATTAGAAAGTACGCATTTTTCGATGGCGAATCAAGATGTGCGTTATTACCTCAATGGCATGTCATTTGAAGTTGATAATAGTGAAATAAAAACAGTTGCAACTGATGGCCACCGTTTAGCTATTGCGCAAAAAACGTTGAGTGCCTCTGTAAATACACAGCGTCAATTAATCATTCCAAGAAAAGGCGTGCAAGAGATTATGCGCTTGTTGCCAGCAGATAATGAAAGCGTGATGATTCAATTTGGGGCCAATCATGTTCGCTTGATTGATGCTGAGTTTACTTTTACCAGTAAATTAGTTGATGGTCGCTTTCCTGATTATCGCCGAGTACTACCGCGAGGTGGAGATAAGTTAGTGCATGCAAATCGTGAATGGTTACGCAGTGCATTTCAACGTGTTTCAATTTTATCGAATGAAAAGTTCAGAGGCGTGCGGTTAAACTTGTCTAGTGGCTTTTTAAAGATCAGCGCTAATAATCCTGAGCAAGAGCAGGCTGAAGAAGTCGTTGAAGTAGGTTATCAAGGAGATGATTTAGAAATTGGTTTTAACGTCTCTTATGTGCTCGATGTGTTGAATACATTGAAAACTGAAGATGTACAATTTACTTTGCTTGATTCAAACAGCAGTGCCTTAATTGAAGGTGTTGGTGACGAAGAGGCAACTTATGTTGTAATGCCAATGCGTTTGTAATATGAGCTTAACGCATTTAAGTCTCGGTGATTTTCGTAACATCGAGACGCTGGCTTTTGAACCCAACCCCGACATAAATATTATTTATGGGGCAAATGGCAGTGGTAAAACGTCATTACTTGAGGCCATCTACTTTCTATCTCATGGTAAATCTTTTCGTACTAATAAGCATAAAATCCTGATCCGCCACGAACAAGTACACTGTGTTGTTCATGCTAAAAAACAAATACATAACTTGTCTATACCTGTTGGTATTAGTAAAAATAATAGCGGCGAAACAAGGCTTAAGATCCAAGGGCAATCCAGTAGGAAAATGTCTGAATTAGCGCAACTCATTCCTGTTCAAGTAATTACACCAGAGAGCTACGAATTATTTTTTGGTGGGCCAAAGGAGCGACGCAAGTTTTTAGATTTAGGAGTGTTCCACGTGGAACATGCTTTTTTTAATACATGGCGAAACTTTAATAAAATACTTAAGCAACGTAACGCTCTTCTTAAATCTAGGCCTGTAAATTATGCTGAGCAGGTTCAATATTGGGACAAGGAGTTCGTTAGCCTTGCTGAACAAATAAATAACTACAGAAAAGCGTATATAAGTAGGTTTGAGGCGCTATTTTTTGATAAAATAGTACGTCAAATACCCATATTTTCTGAGTTAGAATTACGTTATGATGCTGGGTGGAAAGATTGTCTTGCATCACAACTCAAGCAACAATTTGAACGCGACACCAAGCTTGGCTATACAAGTCGAGGACCTCATAAAGCTGACTTTAGTTTTTATAGTAAAGGTCATGGTGTGGAAAATATTTTGTCTCGTGGTCAGCTTAAATTACTTTTGTATGCACTTAAAGTGACTCAAAATAATTTGATAGCATCACAGACAGATAAGCAGTCAATACTGCTTATTGATGACTTACCTTCAGAGTTAGGTGAAGAAACGATGCAGAGTGTTTCTGCTTTATTGGCACAATGTCAGTCACAACTGTTCATTACAGCCATCACCGCTGAAAGTATTTCTGCTGTTGTGGAACCGATGCAAAGAGCATGTAGTATGTTCCACGTGAAACATGGCAGCTTAATAACAAAATAATTGGAAGAAACCATGTCTGAAAATTACGATTCGTCCAGTATTAAAGTACTGAAAGGATTGGATGCAGTTAGAAAGCGTCCAGGAATGTATATAGGGGATACCGATGATGGGACTGGTCTACATCATATGGTATTCGAAGTTGTTGATAACTCAATCGATGAAGCATTAGCTGGCCACTGTGACGATATCTTTGTCACAATTCATACCGATGGTTCTGTTTCTGTACGCGATAATGGGCGAGGTATTCCTACTTCAATTCATGAAGAAGAAGGTGTCTCTGCTGCAGAAGTTATCATGACTGTTTTACACGCGGGTGGTAAGTTTGATGACAACTCATATAAAGTATCAGGTGGTCTACACGGTGTAGGTGTATCGGTTGTAAATGCACTTTCTGAAAAACTACAATTAACAATTCGCCGTGAAGGCAAAGTGCATCAACAAAAATATTCTATGGGTGTGCCGGATGCGCCATTGGCAGCCATTGGTGAATCAGATACTACGGGTACTGAACTTCGTTTTTGGCCAAGTGGTGAAACATTCACAGATTTGAACTTCCATTACGATATTCTAGCTAAGCGATTACGAGAACTATCGTTTTTGAACTCGGGTGTGAGCATCATTTTAAATGATGAACGCGAAGAGAATAAGCAAGATCACTTTAAATATGAAGGTGGTATTCAAGCATTCGTAGAATACTTGAACCGCAAAAAAACACCAGTACATCAAAGTGTTTTCCACTTTACTACGGAACGTGAAGATGGCATCAGTGTTGAAGTGTCAATGCAGTGGAATGATGGCTTCCAAGAAAATATTTACTGCTTCACAAATAATATTCCTCAACGTGACGGTGGTACGCACTTAGCAGGCTTCCGTGCTGCGCTAACGCGTACATTGAACACTTATATGGAAAAAGAAGGGTTTAATAAAAAAGCAAAAACAACCAGTAATGCTACAGGTGATGATGCTCGTGAAGGTTTGACCGCTGTTGTTAGTGTTAAAGTACCTGACCCGAAATTCTCTTCACAAACCAAAGATAAATTGGTTTCAAGTGAAGTTAAATCGGCCGTTGAACAAGCAATGGCTGAGAAGCTTACTGAGTATTTACTTGAGCACCCTGCGGATGCTAAAACGGTTGTCGGTAAAATAATTGATGCAGCACGTGCGCGAGAAGCTGCTCGTAAAGCACGTGAAATGACTCGCCGCAAAGGCGCAATGGATTTAGCCGGTTTACCGGGTAAATTGGCTGATTGCCAAGAGCGAGATCCTGCTCAATCTGAACTATATATAGTGGAGGGTGACTCTGCTGGCGGTTCTGCTAAGCAGGGTCGTAATCGTAAAAACCAAGCTATCTTACCGCTCAAAGGTAAAATTTTAAACGTTGAGAAAGCACGTTTCGATAAAATGTTATCATCACAAGAAGTTGCTACGCTTATTACTGCGCTTGGTTGTGGTATTGGTCGTGATGAATATAACCCAGAAAAACTACGCTATCATCGTATCATTATTATGACCGATGCGGACGTCGATGGCTCTCACATTCGTACTTTGCTATTGACTTTCTTCTATCGCCAAATGCCTGAAATCATCGAGCGTGGTTATGTTTATATTGCTCAGCCACCATTGTATAAAGTGAAAAAAGGTAAGCAAGAGCAATACATTAAAGATGATGCCGCATTGACTGTTTACCTTACCGCTTTAGCATTGAATAATGCTGCTCTGTACCCAAGTGAAGGGGCTGCTGCGGTTGAAGGGGATGCTTTAGCTGAAATCGTTAATGACTATCAAAATACCGTTAAAATTATTGAGCGACTTAATCGTAAATATCCAGCTTCAGTGACGAATCGTTTAATTTATCAAGCTGAGCTCACTGAATCTGATTTATCTGATCAAGAAAAAGTAAAAGCATGGACAGATGCATTGATTAATGACTTAGTTGATTGCGATGAAGATGCCACTATTTTTAGCTCAGATGTTAGCTTTGATGATGAGCGTCGTATGTATTACCCGGTGGTGAAAATCCGTCAGCACGGTGTCGATAAGGCTTATACATTAGATTATAACTTTCTTACCTCTAAAGATTATGTTCGTATTGCGCATACAGGTAAGAATATCAGTAATTTGTTTACTGAGGGTGGCTATATCCAGCGTGGAGAAAAAACATATCCAGTTGATAACTTTGTAGATGCACTTGAATGGTTGATTGGTGAATCAAAACGTGGCTTGTATACACAACGTTATAAAGGACTGGGTGAGATGAACCCAAGCCAGCTTTGGGAAACTACCATGGACCCATCAGCACGAAGAATGCTAAAAGTTACTATTGAAGATGCGATTGCTACTGACCAACTATTTGCAACGCTTATGGGTGACCAAGTTGAACCGCGTCGTGAATTTATTGAAACCAATGCATTACGTGTTGTGAATCTAGATGTATAAAGCAGATTATTAATATTAAAAAAAGCAGCGATTCGCTGCTTTTTTATTTTCAGCACAAAAAAATCACGTATAAAGTGAGTGAGTTAAATCCATTAGTTGATTTGAACAATGAAGGCTTAAAGTTTCCTACGTTCTAATCAATAAAAAACAGTGTAAAAGAGGTGTATTAAATGGCTTTTTTGCACTTTAACGCTTAAAACGTGACACTGCTCGCGGTATACTGAGCGTAATTTTCAATCATTATTCCTTGCTGGCGCGTATTTGCATACCGCTTGGTTCAAGGGTAATAAGATCCTAATTATAATTAAGCCAACTATGCAAAAATATGACGTAAAAACCTTTCAAGGGTTGATCCTGGCTTTACAGGATTATTGGGCACAGCAAGGTTGTGTAATTGCACAGCCTTTAGATATGGAAGTTGGAGCAGGGACATTTCACCCTTTGACATTCTTAAAGTCAATTGGTCCAGAGCCAATGTCGAGTGCGTATGTTCAACCATGTCGTCGCCCTACAGATGGCCGCTACGGCGAAAACCCGAACCGCTTGCAGCAGTACTATCAGTTCCAAGTGGTACTTAAGCCATCACCAGAGAATATTCAAGAGCTTTACCTTGGGTCTTTGGCAGCTATGGGTATTGATACCCTAACCCATGAGGTGCGTTTTGTTGAAGATAACTGGGAGTCGCCAACATTGGGGGCGTGGGGCTTAGGTTGGGAAGTGTGGCTTAATGGAATGGAGGTAACGCAGTTTACCTACTTTCAGCAGGTTGGTGGCATTGAATGCGCGCCAGTAACCGGAGAGATCACATACGGCCTAGAGCGTCTGGCCATGTATATACAAGGTGTAGATAGTATATATGACTTAATATGGACGGATGGTCCTATGGGACGGGTGACATATGGTGACGTGTTCCATCAAAACGAAGTAGAGCAATCGACTTACAACTTCGAGCACGCTGATGTTGATGCATTATTTTTGCAGTTTGACCAATGCGAAAAAGAAAGCCAAAAGCTTATAGAAGCCAGTTTACCTTTACCTGCTTATGAGCAAGTGATGAAGGCGTCACATGCCTTTAATTTACTAGATGCGCGACATGCCATCTCAGTAACTGAACGCCAGCGCTATATTTTGCGTGTACGTGCATTATCAAAAGCCTGTGCACAGGCATATTATGATGCTCGTGAAGCCCTTGGTTTCCCGCTTTGTAAGGATTAAGCATGTTGACTGAAAATCTATTAGTAGAAATTGGTACTGAAGAGTTACCACCAAAAGCCTTACGAAAACTTGCTGAGGCATTTGCCGATAATATGGCGAGTGAATTAACGGGCCTTGAATTAAGCTACCAAGCAATTAGCTGGTATGCCTCGCCGCGTCGCTTAGGTGTAACCGTAAAGGGGCTTGAAACACAGCAACAAGATAAAGTTGTTGAAAAAAGAGGCCCTGCAACAAAAGCAGCATTTGATGCCGATGGTAATCCGACTAAAGCGGCACAGGGTTGGGCGCGTGGCTGTGGTATAGATGTATCACAGGCGCAAACGTTAGAAACAGATAAAGGTGCATGGTTAATGCATCGCGCTACGGTAAAAGGCCAACAAGCAAGCGAACTCCTTGCTGATGTGATCAATAAGGCGCTTGCGAAATTACCAATCCCTAAACCAATGCGCTGGGGGGCAAATAAAACACAATTTATTCGCCCAGTTCACACCGTTGCGGCATTACTTGGCAGCTTACAGATTTTAGGTGAAGTTTTAGGTAAACAGATAAGCAACCAACTGCAAGGTCATCGCTTTCATCATCCTGAGCGTGTTACTGTAGCGCATGCTGATGAAGTGTTTGAGGTGCTAAAAGGTGCCTATGTTATTGCTGATTACGAAGTACGTAAGCAACTTATTAGAGAACAAATTGAAGCCGCAGCGGCCAAAGTAAATTCAAAAGTTGCCATGGATGAAGATTTACTTGAAGAGGTTACGTCGTTGGTTGAATGGCCCGTGACGTTAACTGCATCATTTGAAGAAGCGTTTTTAGATGTACCAGATGAAGCGCTTATTTACACAATGAAAGACGACCAAAAATACTTTCCATTACTGGATGAACAAGGCAACTTGATCAACAAGTTTTTGTTTGTTTCTAACATTGAAAGTAAAGACCCTAGTGTGGTTATCTCTGGTAACGAAAAAGTGGTACGTCCTCGTTTAGCTGATGCACAGTTCTTCTTTGAAACAGATAAGAAGAAAACGCTGGAAAGTCGTTTAGCATCGCTAGAGTCGGTATTGTTCCAAAAGCAACTGGGTACACTCAAAGACAAGTCTGAGCGTATTGCGGCATTGGCAGGTTACATTGCTGAGCAAGTTGGTGCAGATAAAGTGTTGGCTGAGCGCGCCGGTTTGCTAAGTAAAACTGACTTGATGACTGAAATGGTTATGGAGTTCACTGATGTACAAGGCGTAATGGGTATGCACTACGCCCGTATTGATGGCGAAGCAGAAGAAGTCGCGTTGGCACAAAATGAGCAGTATATGCCGCGTTTTGCTGGTGATGATTTACCTTCAAACTCAATTAGCTATGCAGTTGCACTGGCTGACAAGTTTGACTCCTTAGTGGGTATTTTTGGTATTGATCAAGCACCAAAAGGTGATAAAGACCCATTTGCATTACGTCGTGCAGCTATCGGTGCATTACGTATTATGGTAGAAAAAGAGCTAGCATTGGATATCAATGATATTGTTGCTAAAGCGCAAAGTTTATTTGCTGATAAGATCAGTAATGACAAGGTCGCTGATGATGTGCTGGAGTTCATGCTTGGTCGTTTTCGAGCTTGGTATCAAGATGAAGGCATTAGCGTTGATGTGATTCAAGCGGTACTTGCGCGTCGTCCTACAGCCCCTGTAGATTTTGACCGCCGCGTTAAAGCGGTAAGCCACTTCCGTTCGCTACCACAAGCAGATGCTTTAGCTGCAGCAAATAAACGCGTTAATAATATTCTTGCTAAGAACAATGTCACATCTGATGACTCACAAGTTAATCAAGCATTATTAAGCGAAGAGGCTGAAAAGGTATTGGCGAAGCAGGTTGCTCAGCTAAGCGCTGAATTAGCGCCAATCTATGCCAAAGGTGACTATCAGCAAGCACTAACACGATTGGCTAGTTTACGAGATGCAGTTGATAGTTTCTTTGACAATGTAATGGTAATGGCTGATGACGAAGCGGTGAAGCAAAACCGTTTAGCATTACTGAGCCAACTAAGTAGTTTGTTTTTAAATACTGCTGATATTTCTGTATTACAGAACTAGTTAAAACTCGATGTAATAAAGCCAGCATCATGCTGGCTTTTTTGTTTAGCTAAGCGACTTATTAACTGCGTTAAAAATTACTCAAGTAGAATAATTACATACCGTAATTTTTGCTTAGCTACTAAGCCATTTATCTATCGAAATTGGTATTATTTATTTCAATCTGGCTTTGGTATAAGTGATTTACGGCAGGCCAATAAGGTTTATTGCGTAAGCAAGTATTCACTAATTAAAATATAGTCTGGGTTGATATTTTTGGAGTAGCGATTATGAAAAAGCACGTTATGGCTGTGTTGTCAGTACTATGTTTGTCAGCTTGCTCAAGTCAGGTGAGTGTACAAAGCGGCTCAGGCAGTGAGGTTATGAATGCGGGTACACTTGACCGTGCTATGTATTTACGCGGTGACTTTACACTATGGGACTTTGAACCTCATTATATATTAAAGGAGCAGAGTGCGGGTATTTATACGGTAAAAGCTAAATTTATGACACCGGGTAAGGTATATGAATTTAAAATTGCTGATGAACAATGGAGCCAAGGGTATAACTGTGGATATAAAGTACAGGGGGCATTAAAGCTGGGCCAAGCTAAACTGGCTGATTGTAATACTCTTTATAATTACTTTACTTTTATGCCAAATAAGAAAGGCTGGTACACTATTACTTTTGATTATAGAGATAGTCAGTCACCGACAGTAACAATTAACATGAGTTACTAATCAACGGCCTTTTTTCAATACATATCGAAAAGGGGCTTGTGCTACTTCTTTAGCTAATAATGTGTGATCCATAAACTCACAGAAGCTCGGAATATCACGCGTAGTCGATGGGTCATCAGCAATAATGAGTAGCGTCTCTCCTTTATCCATCTTACGGACCATACCACGGATCATCATAACAGGCTCTGGGCAGCGTAGCCCAAGTGCATCGAGTGTATGATCAGGATTAGAAAATGGCATACCTTAGTCACTTCACATTAATTGATAAATTAGTTAGCTATTTTAACCACAGTCGCGATACAAATAAACTGATGCTGAAAAAAACACAAGAAAAAAGGTAAAGCGACTAATCACTTTACCTTTGTCACCAAGTTGAATTGGGTTACAAGGGGGTGTTAATTATCAACGCGCTCAAATACGGTCGCAATACCTTGGCCTAAACCAATGCACATTGTTGCTAAACCATAGCGTGCGTTTTTCTCTTCCATAATATGAATTAAAGAAGTGCTAATACGTGAGCCTGAGCATCCTAATGGGTGGCCCAACGCAATCGCACCACCATTTAAGTTTACTTTTTTATCTGCTACTTCAAGTAAACCTAAGTCTTTAAGTACTGGTAAAGATTGTGCTGCAAATGCTTCGTTAAGCTCTGCCACATCGATATCATCAATGCTAATACCCGCTTGCTGTAATGCTTTTTTACTCGCAGGCACTGGACCGTAACCCATAATCGATGGGTCGCAACCTGCAACGGCCATTGACTTAATACGTGCACGAATTGGTAGGCCAAGCTCTTTTGCTTTGCTTTCGCTCATTACTAGCATGGCAGAAGCACCATCAGATAGCGCGGAAGAAGTGCCCGCTGTTACCGTACCTGAAGCTGGGTTAAATACAGGACGTAACTGACTTAAGCCTTCCACGGTGGTTTCTGGGCGAATTACTTCGTCGTGCTCTACGAGCACTGGTACGCCATTGTCGTCATGACCTTCCATAGGTAAGATTTCTTTAGCAAAACGACCTTCAACGGTTGCTGCATGAGCACGCTGGTGTGAACGGTAAGCGAAGTTATCTTGCTGCTCTCGGCTAATACCATGTAAGGTTGCAAGGTATTCTGCCGTTAAGCCCATAACTCCAGCAGCTTGTGCTATTGACGTTGAAAGGCCTGGGTGGAAGTCAACACCGTGAGTCATAGGTACATGTCCCATATGCTCAACACCACCAATCAGATAAGTATCGCCTGCACCAGTCATAATAGCGCGTGCTGCATCATGTAGTGCTTGCATTGAAGAACCACATAAACGGTTTACGGTGACAGCTGGCACTGAGTGTGGAATACCTGCTAATAGTGCAGCATTTCGTGCTACGTTAAAGCCTTGTTCAAGTGTTTGTTGTACACAGCCCCAGTAGATATCGTCGATAGAAGCGGGGTCAACACTTGGGTTACGCTCTAATAAACCTTTCATTAAATGCGCACTTAAATCTTCAGCACGGCGATGTTTAAACACACCGTTTTTAGAGCGACCCATCGGGGTACGAAGACAATCTACGATTACCGCTTGTTGCATTGCTGACATGTTACTGGCCCTCCACTGAATAGAACACTTTACCTTCGTTTGCCCATGCTCGGGTTTGCTCAGAAACCTGATAAATCGCACCAAGGTGCGCATATTTATCAGCCATTGCGACAAAGTTAGCTAGGCCAATTTGGTCGAGATATCTGAATGCGCCGCCTCTAAATGGTGGGAATCCGATGCCATAAATGAGTGCCATATCCGCTTCTTGTGCAGATGCAACGATGTCTTCTTGTAAACAAAGTAGCACTTCATTGAGCATGGGGACCATACAACGCTCGATGATCGTTTGCTTATCAAACTCTTTGCTTGATTCGCAAATAGAACTAAGTAGTTCAACTGACGCAGCATCTTTTGATTTTTTCAAGCGACCTTTTCTATCTGGCGCATACTGGTAGAAGCCTTGTTTATTTTTCTGACCGAAACGCTCCGCGTTTGCAAGTATTGCAACCGGGTCTTTTTCTTGACGTGCCATACGTTCAGGGAAGCCATCAGCCATAACACCAGTACAATGGTTAGCCGTATCAATACCTACAACATCAAGTAGGTATGCAGGGCCCATCGGCCAGCCAAAGATATTTTCCATGACTTTATCAACTTTAGTAAAGTCCGCACCTTCAACCACTAATTGACTAAAGCCTGCAAAGTAAGGGAACAATACGCGGTTAACGAAAAAGCCTGGGCAGTCGTTTACTACAATCGGTGATTTACCCAGCTTCAATGCGTAATCTACAACGGCATTAATGGTTGCTTCAGAGGTTTTTTCACCACGAATAATTTCAACGAGTGGCATTTTTGGTACCGGGTTGAAAAAATGCATACCACAAAAGTGTTCAGGGTTTTTCAACGCTGACGCAAGTTCATCAATACGAATTGTTGAAGTGTTTGAGGTTAAGATTGTGCCTTCAGGTAGCTGCGCTTCAAGTGCTGCTAATACGGTTTGTTTAACCTTAGGATGTTCAACAACGGCTTCAACAACAATATCCGTGTTCTCTAAGTCACGCTCTTCAAGGGTTGGTTTAATTTTACCAAGGGTTGCGACCATTTTATCCATGGCCATATGACCACGCTGTACTTTTTTACCTAAAATGGTTGCAGCTTCATTCATACCTAAATCAAGTGCTGCTTGGTTGATGTCTTTCATCACAATAGGTGTGCCTTTATAGGCAGATTGATATGCAATACCGCCACCCATGATGCCCGCACCTAATACCGCAGCTTGTTTGATTTCAAGCGTTGATGCTTTAGCTTGCTTTTTAGCAACCCCTTTAATGTACTGATCAGCTAAGAAAATGCCCGTTTGCGCAGCAGCTTCTTTGGTTTTAGCAAGCTTTGCAAAATTGGCATTTTCAATTGCCATGGCTTCAGTGCGGTTAGCGTTTGCAGCTGCTTGAATAGTTTTTACTGCCATAACTGGCGCTGGATAGTGGCCTTTGGTTTTACCCATAACCATGCCTTCGGCCATCGCAAAGCTCATGCCTTGCTCAACACGATTCATTTTTAATGGGCTAAGCTTTACTTGGCGCTTGGCACGCCAATCAAGCTTACCGGCAACAGCTTGCTCTAGCATACTGATTGCACCATCTAACAGCTTGCTTGGGGCAACGACACCGTCTACTGCACCAACTTTTAGGGCTTCTTCAGCGCGGTGCTCTTTGCCTGTTGTGATCCACGTCATCGCATTGTCAGCGCCGATTAAGCGAGGTAAGCGTACCGTGCCACCAAAGCCTGGCATAATACCGAGTTTAACTTCAGGTAAACCAATTTTGGCTGTGTTGCTTGCTAAACGGTAGTCGCAGGCGAGTAGCCATTCGCAGCCACCGCCTAGTGCTAAGCCGTGAATTGCAGATGCTGTTGGAAAAGGAAGATCTTCAATCGCGTCAAATACATCGGTTGCGTTTTTTATCCAACCAACTAATTCTTCTTCTGGACGTTGGAAAGTTGGAAGAAATTCAAAAATATCAGCACCAATAATAAAGTGCTCTTTATCACTGGTGAATACCATTGCGTCAATATCGTCGCGTTGGCTTAATGCTTGGAATGCTTGCGCACACTCTTGAAGGGTTTGCTGAGATAGTTTGTTAACCGAACCTGGCATACAAAACTTAAATTCAGCGATTTTGCCTTTGCAAAAATCAACAACAAAGGACTCGCTCTTGTATAACATGCTTGTTCTCCCGTGTAGTTACACTGGTACGATGAGTTGCTATTTCACCCAGTTTGGCTGCTTTAAATGAAAAATGCAATGAAAAATTTACTCAGCGTTTACCCATATCTTAAAAAGTGTACGCTTTGGTGATATGGTGGCTAAGTCTCTTTTTATAAACTTACAGCCTAGCCAGTATTTGCGGGTTTTGCTTGGTAAGTTGGGTTGCAAGGATGGCCACACTTTGACGCGCCTACCTTGCACGTTTTTAAGACAATTAACGATTTGAAGGTCATTATGAAGCCATGGTTCTTAAAGGTTGCTGTAACTGGTTTGACGGCGATAAGCTGCTTTTCTTTTGCAAACAGTGACCACGACGCATTTAAAAAGGCGGAGAGAATAGCTTGGTCGGGTAATTATAACGCCTTTACTCAGGTGCTCAATCAGCTAGAACACCCGCTAAAACCCTATGTTGAAATGGCGTTTTTTGAACGTCACCCCAAGCTTAAATATCAACAGCAAATTGGGCACTTTTTAACGGTATATGAAAGTACTCCATTAGAATGGCCTGTTCGTGAAAGTTGGCTTAAATATCTAAAGCGCAGAGACAAAAAAGCATTGTTTATTGATTATTATCAAGATACCAACGATGCTGCATTACATTGTACGTATTTACAATATCAACTTGAGCTAGGTGCGCCTAAAAAAGCTATCTTAGAGCAAGTGTCTGATTTGTGGGTGGTAGGTAAGTCGCAACCAAGTGCGTGTAACACTATTTTTAATAAATGGCAGCAGGCTGGATATTTAACCTCAGACCGACTCTGGTCGCGTATCACCAAAGCTGCGCAAGGGGGACAGGTGTCGTTACTGCGTTATTTAAAAACGCTATTACCTAAAAGCGATGCTTATTTAGCCGATCTATATACCACCGTTCGGCGTGATCCCAGTGCATCAGCTGGTTTATATCGCTATAAAAAGCGCAATGAAAAAGAGGCGCAAATTGCGGTGTATGGGGTGCGAAGACTCATATGGCGAGACCAAAAGCTCGCATTGCGGGCTTGGGATAAGCTGCAGGGTATGTTTGATTTCACCGAGCAACAAAAAGACAGCGTAGCCTATCGTTTTGCGTTAGCTTTGGCGTCCAAAGGTCATTCCGATGCTCGGTTTTGGTTAAATAAAGTTAAGCCAGAGCAACAAGACGCTAAGTTGCGTCAATGGATGATGAGCAATATGCTCAAAGAGCAGGATTGGTCAGGTATTGCAGCATTATTCACGGGAATGACAAATCTAAGCCATGGGCAAACCTATTGGCTTGCCTATAGTTATGCACAACGTGGTGAGATAGATAGAGCCAATAGGTTGTGGCAAGGCATTGCGAGTGAGCGAGATTATTACGGCTTCTTGGCAGCAGGGCGCTTGGGGTTGGATGTCTCTTTAAATACTAAGTCGCTAGATGTTCAGCCAAGTTTATTGACTAAAGTCTCTCAAGCACCGGGGTTTAAACGTGCCAAGGCACTTTACGAATTAGGTCGCTTCACTTCGGCACGTCGTGAATGGAACTATTTGACTAATACGTCGAGTGTGGCCGAAAAACTGGCTGCTTCTATTCTTGCCGCCGAGCTAGATTGGTACGACAGCACCATCTATACCTTAGCGCAAATTAAGGCATGGGATTACGTTGAGTTACGTTTTCCGATTGCCTTTGAAAAGTACTTTAGCCGCTATAGTAAACGCAATCATGTTGATATGGCTTGGAGTATCGCAATTGCGCGCAGAGAGAGCTCATTTGCACCTGATGCACGTTCTCATGCCAATGCATATGGCTTGATGCAGTTGTTACCTAGCACTGCCCGTTATATTTCTAAGCAGCGTGTTTCAAAACGAAACTTGTTACAGCCTGCGACTAACATTCGCTTAGGTACAGACTACTTAGAGTATTTAAAAAAGAAAAATCAGGGTAATGAAATGCTCGCAACGGCTTCGTATAATGCCGGATATCATCGAATTAAAAAGTGGCTACCTGATGAAGCGATACCCGCAGAGTTATGGATTGAGCTGATCCCTTATCGAGAAACCCGAGATTATGTGAAAAATGTGTTTGCTTATCGTCAGGTATATCACACCCGATTAGGTCGAGAAGGCAATATTGTGGCCCCATTGTTAGAAATGCGCATTGGTGGCTAAGGGGATGTGTATTCGATAGTGCACAGCTTGACACAAAGGTGTGGGGTAATCTGGCGACTTCGCTGGATTGCATTTTCAAGCCTGTGTTAGACTCAAAATCATCGCAACTAATAAAACGGTTAACCATGGAACAATTAGCACAATATTACGCTGGACACATTGCTACTTTGCAACAGCGCACGAAAACCATTCTTGAGCAAGAAGGGCTTGAGGGTTTAGTGATCCATTCAGGTCAAGCAAAGCGCCAATTCTTAGATGATATGTATTATCCATTTAAAGTTAACCCGCAATTTAAAGCTTGGTTACCAGTGATAGATAATCCGCATTGTTGGTTAGTTGTGAACGGGTTAGATAAACCTAAGTTGATATTTTATCGCCCTGTAGATTTTTGGCACAAAGTGCCTGATGAGCCAAATGACTTCTGGGCGGATTATTTTGATATTGAATTACTGGTTCAGCCAGATCAAGTTGAGAAGTTTCTGCCTTATGATAAAGCCAATTTTGCGTATGTTGGTGAGTATTTAGAGGTTGCACAAGCGCTGGGTTTTACCAATGTAAATCCTGAAGCGGTAATGAACTATTTGCACTATCACCGTGCGTATAAAACACAGTATGAATTGAGCTGTTTACGTGAGGCAAACCGTTTAGCAGTGACTGGCCACAAGGCCGCGCGTGACATGTTTTATGCTGGAGGCTCTGAGTTCGCTATTCAGCAAGCGTATTTAAATGCCACTGAACATATGGAAAACGACACACCCTATGGCAATATCGTTGCGCTTAACAATAATTGTGCCATCTTACATTACACGCATTTTGAGCGTCAGGCGCCTAAGCAACATCGCTCGTTTTTAATTGATGCGGGTGCAAACTTCTATGGTTATGCGTCTGATATTACACGTACATATGATTTTGCCAAACAAGGTGAGTTTGCTGAGTTAGTAAAAGTGATGAATGATCATCAAATTCAGTTGGGTAAACAGCTCAGTCCGGGCAAGCTTTATGGTGAATTACATATTGATTGCCACACCCGAATTGCCCAAGTGTTAGCTGACTTTGATATCGTAAAATTGCCAGCGCAAGACATCGTTGCCAAAGGCATTACGTCTACGTTCTTTCCACATGGCTTGGGCCATCACCTTGGGTTGCAGGTACACGATATGGGTGGTTTTATGGCGGATGCGTCAGGTTCTCATCAAGCACCTCCTGAGGGGCATCCATTCTTACGCTGCACGCGAAAGGTTGAAGCTAAGCAAGTATTTACAATTGAACCAGGACTTTATTTTATTGATTCGTTACTTGGCGACCTTGCGCAAACGAATAATAAACAATACATCAATTGGGATAAGGTGGAAGAACTTAAGCCATACGGTGGTATTCGTATTGAAGACAATATTATTGTCCACGAAGACAGATTAGAAAATATGACGCGTGATTTAGACTTGGGCTAAGCTCTCGGTGTATGATTGAGGGGAGCACAAGGCTCCCTTTTTTGTTTGTAAGGTGTTAAATGATTGATGTCTGAATACCAAATCCCCGCTGCAACTGTGAGCTACCACGAAGAAATAAAAAAAAGCACTTTCATCGTTCATTTGGCCCATACGCCGAATATTGAGGATGCTAAAGCTTTTATTAAACATGTTAATGACCAATACTCAGACGCAAGACATAATTGTTGGGCGCATGTTGCTGGGCAACCAGGTGGTAGTCATGTCTATGGCTTTTCGGACGATGGAGAGCCAAATGGTACGGCAGGTAAACCAATGTTAAATGTATTGGTAGGCTCTGGGCTTGGAGAGGTAACGGCAGTCACTACACGCTACTTTGGTGGCATCAAACTGGGCACTGGTGGTTTAGTACGTGCATATGGCGGTACGCTTAATAATGCTCTGGCACAATTACAGACGAGTTTGAAAATTCCCGCAACCTACCTAGTTGGCAATTCAGACTACGCTCTACAAGGGGTGATTGAGCAGCACCTCAATACCCACTTTACGGTGCTAAATTTGGATAAACAGTACGGGGCATGTATAGGTTGGCGCATTGAAATTGATCTTCGGCAAGCTGAACAAGCATGCCAAGAAATTTTAGATTTAACGCACGGTGTGGTTGAGTTAAAAATCAAAGCGTAAGACAATCAACATTCTATAACTTTAAATGACTGATAAGCGAAAAGCGGCATGCAATTTCGTACCATAATAAAAATACTTGGCCAATTGGTCGCACTATTTAGTATCACCATGGTGCCTCCGGCGTTGGTGTCTTTAATTTATAAAGATGGTGGCGGGGTGCCATTTGTTTTGGCTTTTGTGTTTAGTATCATAATTGGCTTAATGGCTTATTATCCAAACCGAAAAGAAAATGGTGACCTCAAAGCCAGAGAAGGCTTTTTGATTGTGGTTTTATTTTGGTTAGTACTGGGTTTTTTTGCTGCGGTACCTCTTATTTTTTTACAATCACCTAATTTATCTCTTGCTGATGCCGTATTTGAGGCTTTTTCTGGGCTCACCACAACGGGGGCAACCGTGTTAACGGGTATTGAATATTTACCTAAATCGGTCTTATTCTATCGCCAACAGTTGCAATGGTTAGGTGGTATGGGGATCATCGTTTTGGCGGTGGCGGTGCTACCGATGCTCGGTGTCGGTGGTATGCAGCTATATCGTGCTGAAACACCTGGGCCCGTTAAAGATTCTAAAATGACGCCGCGAATAGCCGATACAGCAAAGCATCTATGGTATATCTATGTATCGTTAACTGCTGCTTGTTCGATTGCTTATTGGGTAGCAGGTATGGGCTGGTTTGATGCGATATGCCATGCCTTTTCGACGATTGCGATTGGTGGGTTTTCTACCTATGATGCTTCTATGGGGCACTTTGATAGCCCTGCGATTAATTTTATATGTGTGTTGTTTTTATTAATTGCCGGCATTAACTTTTCTTTGCATTACGCTGCGGTATCAAGTCGTAACGTCAGAGCATACCTTCGAGATCCAGAGTTTAAAGTGTTTTTACTTATTCAGCTGGCGCTAGTGGTGATTTGTTTTGCGGTGCTCTCTTCCAATCAGGTTTACAGCAATGGCGATGAGACCTTAGATCAAGCCTTATTTCAATCTGTTTCAATTAGCACGACCGCAGGGTTTGCCACTGATAACTTCTCTGCTTGGCCATTGTTTTTACCTATCTTACTTATTTTTTCAAGTTTTATAGGTGGATGTGCTGGCTCAACAGGTGGGGGAATGAAGGTTGTTAGGGTCTTTTTACTTTATTTGCAAGGCGTTCGAGAGCTTAATCGCTTGGTTCACCCTCGTGCAATTTATTCCATTAAGCTTGGCCGAAAAGCATTGCCTGATAGAGTAGTGGAAGCAGTTTGGGGATTCTTTTCAGCCTATGCGTTGGTCTTTGTTATTATCATGATAGCTTTACTGGGCACAGGGCTTGATAATATTACCGCGTTTTCTGCCACTGCGGCATGCTTAAATAATTTAGGGCCTGGTCTGGGCGCCGTGGCAGCGCATTATGGTGATATTACTGATGCTGCTAAGTGGATTTTAACTATAGCGATGGTCTTTGGTCGGTTAGAAATATTCACACTTTTAGTACTGTTTACCCCTACATTTTGGCGTGGCTAAGTGGTAGTCTAATTATTGATATTGCCGTATTTAGTGTTTTTAAATGCGGCTATAATCAATAATTACAATTCTTAATCTGTTCTAAGCTTAATCTGCTATAGCCTAGACATGTATAGGTTATCTCTATGTTTAAAAATAAGTCCTCTTCTGGTTATCAAAAAATTGAGCTGATTTCGGTGGGCAATGTTGTTGACCTTGAAATTCTTATGGCCGCGAATTCTAAGCGAGTAAAAACGGAATTTATCGGCTATCTGGAGGGGCAGTATATAATTTTAAATTATCCAAACCAAAAGCTATTGGGTAAAGCGGCTGAACATGTCAAAGAAGGGGCTTCTGTGATTGTGCGTGCTGTGGCTGATCATAGCGATGGGCAAATTATTGCGTTTAAAACGGATGTTAAAGCCGTCGCCTATACTCCAACGAAGTTGATTTTTCTTTACCCCCCGCAACAAGTTCAAAGTCAAAGCTTACGACATCAAATACGTATACCTACCTTGATCCCCGCCACTTTAGCAACCGATAGCACTAACCTTGATGGCGTAATTAAAGATATATCTCATACGGGCTTATTGTTTAGTGTTTTGGGCTCTCAGGTTGACTTACCAAAACTCAATGGTCAATCATGTCATGTGGTCATTGCGGATAAGAAAAAACAAGAGACTCGCCTTCAGGGAGAAATATGTAGCACGACTTATCAAGATGATGCGTTATTACTTGGCATTAAGCTAATTGCTGATGAAGGTAAAGTAGAGGCTCTGATGCAGCAGTGCCTCATTGATTTGTCGGCACTGCATGACAAGTAAGGCTATTAAACAAAAAGGGCGCTTACTTGGAATAACTTTTCGACCACACTGATGTGGCGTTTATCAATCAAAAACATGATAACGTGATCGCCCGACAGTATCGATGTATCGTCATGTGCAATTAACACTTCATCATCACGTACAATGGCTCCGATAGTGGTACCGACGGGGAGTTTGATTTCGCCGATGGTGCGTCCGACCACTTTTGAGGTGTTTTCGTCGCCATGGGCAACCGCCTCAATAGCTTCTGCAGCCCCTTTACGAAGCGAATATACATTCACTATATCGCCTCGGCGTACATGCGTTAACAGTGCAGAAATAGTGGCTTGCTGGGGAGATATTGCAATGTCTATTTCTCCTCCTTGGACTAGGTCAACATAGGCACCACGCTGAATAAGTACCATGGTTTTTTGCGCGCCCATACGTTTAGCCAGCATCGCAGCCATAATGTTGGCTTCATCATCATTGGTGACCGCAATAAAGACATCAACTTGCTCGATGTGCTCTTCTGACAAGAGTTCTTGATCTGACGCATCACCACAAAATACCACGGTGTTATCGAGCATTTCAGACAGCTGTGAGGCACGTTTCTGGTTACGTTCAATTAATTTAACGCTATGGTTGCGCTCTAAAGACCGTGCTAAGCCCGCACCAATGTTACCGCCTCCAGCTATCATAATTTTTTTGTATGAACGCTCAAGTTTTTGCAGCTCATTCATAACTGCTCGAATGTGCTTGGTTGCAGCGATGAAGAAAATTTCATCATCGGCCTCAATCACGGTGGTCCCGAGCGGTTTAATGGCTTTACCTTGGCGGTAAATAGCTGCAACTCGAGTATCTACATTGGGGATGTGTTCTTTAAGCGTTGAGAGTGCATACCCGACTAATAACCCACCATAGTAGGCTTTTACCGCCACCAATGACAGCATGCCTTCAGCAAACTGTAATACCTGTAAAGCACCGGGGTAGTCTATTAACCGACGAATGTACTTGGTGACCAATTGCTCTGGGGCAATATAATGATCAACAGGTAAATCATCATTTTGGAACAGCTTCTCTTTGTACTTTAAATATTGCTCTGAGCGAATTCTAGCTATTTTAGTGGGCGTATTAAAAATACTATAAGCTACTTGGCAGGCTATCATATTCACTTCATCAGAGCTGGTTACCGCGATAATCATATCAGCATCTTCAGCACCGGCTTGTCGAAGTACATCTGGATGGGCACTATGACCGGTTACACCTTGTAGATCGTACTTATCTTGCAGTTCACGCAGCCTATCTCCGTCAATATCGACAACGGTGATTTCATTTTGTTCACCGACTAAGTTTTCTGCTAATGTTCCTCCGACTTGGCCGGCACCTAGGATGATGATTTTCATAGTGGTAACTTATTGTTGTTTTGTTATTTTTGCATAGTAAAAGCCATCACTAAGCCCAGGAAGTAGTTGTAACCCCGGTGTTGTTGGCGTGTCACTTTCGTGTAGCGGCTGGTGGATTGCATCAGCGGTGCTGTTTAAAAAGTTTGCTACTTGTTCACTATTTTCAGCGGGTAGGACTGAGCAGGTGGCGTATATCAATGTGCCGCCCGGCTTTAACAGTGGCCAGATGTTTTCTAAGATTTTCTTCTGCAACACTGCTAAGTCGTCAATATCAGAGTTGCGTCTTAGCCATTTTATATCTGGGTGACGGCGAATAACACCAGTAGCTGAGCAAGGTACATCTAACAATATACGATCATAGGCTTGTCCATCCCACCATTCATTGGGTGTTGACGCATCGGCATGAATGCAGTTTGCTTTAAGTTCCAGACGCTGTAAATTATCTTCAACTCTAAGTAATCGCTCACTATCAGCATCAAGTGCGTCAACATTTGCTTTGGCAAGTTCTAAAATATGACAAGTTTTTCCGCCAGGCGCTGCGCAAGCATCTAAAATACGCTCATTATCTTGTGGGTCTAAGTAGCGCGCAGCAAGCTGAGCGGCAGCATCTTGTACAGAGCATGCTCCTTCTCGAAAGCCTGGTAAGCTATAAACATCACACGGCTTATCTAACACAATGCCATCTTCAAAACGAGGTTCTAGGCTATGCTCAATACCGGCGTCATCTAGTAATTCGCTGTATTCATTCACACTATAGTGGGCACGATTGATGCGTAACCACATTGGGGCTTGTTCTTGGTTCGCCGCTAAAATATCTTGCCAATGCTCTGGGTAAGCTGCTTGTAGTTTTTTCATAAACCAGCCCGGGTGGTTATATTGGCATACTGAGACTCGAGCTGCGCTTTCTTGTAATTCACTAAATTGGCGCTGAAAAGTACGTAAGATCGCATTGACTAGGCCTTTTAGGCCCGGAGCACGCATGCTTTGTAATGCGTTGACTGTTTCGGCAACTGCAGCGTGTTCTGGCGTGCGCATATACTGAAGTTGATACATACCCACATAGAGTAAAAATTGGAATACGCGGCGTTTGCCCTTTAATGGCTGATCTAATAATTGTTGGCAATAATGTTCTAAAGTGGGTAAGTACCTAAGTACGCCGTAACAAATTTGCTGTAATAATGCTTTATCTTTTGGGCTTAGCTTTTGCGCAGCATAAGGCAGCTGAGCACTTAGAGATTGTCCTTTATCGACAACTTGAAATAGGGTTTCTGCTGCAAGCGCACGAACGTTCGTCATTAGTGACCTACCTTAGAGCCCGGAGTTACCCAATCGGCACGGCCATTTAAAAAATCTTGTGCTGACATAGGCTTTTTACCCTGCGGTTGTAGTTGTGTTACTTTGAGTGCTTGCTCGGAACAGGCTATAACAATGCCATTTTTATCACTGCTCAATATGGTTGCAGGCTCGCCTTGAACGTCAACAACCTCAGCTTGCCAAATTTTAACGGTTTGCTGTTGCAAAGTGGTAAAGCATACAGGCCATGGATTGAAAGCGCGTATGTTTAATGAAATTTGAGAGGCACTCATTTGCCAATCAATATCGGCTTCTTCTTTGCGCAGTTTTTTAGCATAATTCGCTTGGGTATTATCTTGCACTGTAGCGACCGCCGTACCGTTACTTATTTGTTCTAAAGTTTTAAGTAATGCAACAGGGCCTAGCTCAGCTAACTTAACGTATAAACTTGCGCTGGTGTCTTGGTCGGTGATTGAACAAGTAGCAATATGTAGCATATCGCCTGTATCTAAGCCTTCATCCATTTGCATGATAGTAACACCGGTTTGTTTATCGCCTGCCCACAATGCACGTTGAATTGGTGCAGCACCTCGCCAGCGTGGCAAGATAGAGCCATGCACATTTAAACAACCCATCTTTGGCGTATCTAAAATAGCTTTTGGCAACAAGACACCATAGGCTACCACCACCATAATATCTGCATTAAGTTCAGCTAACTGGGTTTGAGCTTCAGGCGTTTTTAATGACTCTGGTTGGTAAACTGGTAAATCATGCTCAAGGGCAAGGGTTTTAACTTCGCTTGCTTTGAGCTTTTTACCACGACCAGCAGGGCGGTCTGGGGTGCTGTAAACGCCAACAACATCATGTGGCGAATTAATAAGTGCGCTTAAATGACGCGCAGCAAAATCTGGCGTACCGGCAAAAACAATGCGTAATGGCTTGGTCACTGAACTATCCAAAATAAATGTATGAGGTTAGGGGGAAGTGTTTGCTGCTAGCGAGCAGCAAACTTGGCTTCTTTTTCAAGTTTTTTCCGAATACGCTGGCGCTTTAAGGGCGACAAGTAGTCGATGAACAACTTACCCATTAGGTGATCCAGTTCATGTTGTGTACATATTGCAAGTAGGCCATCGGCGTCATAGCTGAATTCTTCACCTTGTTCATTTAACGCTTTCACGGTAATTTTTTCAGCGCGGTCTACTTTAGCCCAAGAGTGAGGCACAGATAAGCAGCCTTCTTCACTGGTGGTAGAACCGTCTTTTTTGACTATTTCAGGGTTAATTATAACCAATGGTTCGTTGCGCTCTTCAGATACATCTATCACCACAATACGTTGGTGAATATTAACCTGAGTCGCGGCTAAACCAATGCCATTTTCGTCATACATGGTTTCTAACATATCTTTGACGATTTGACGTACTTCATCGTTTACTTCAGTGACAGGTTTTGCGACTGTGCGCAGACGCTCATCTGGAAATCTAAGTACTTCTAACTTTGCCATGGTTACCTTTTATCGTTAAGCTTAAGTGCAAAATATTATATGTTCTTATTTTAGCCATTCGCGTTCCCCTTTAACAGGTTTTGGTTGATAATATCGAAAAATAACTCAAGGAAGCCGTAATGAAACTCTCATTTGCAGCTATTATCGTGGCAACTTGTATTGCTGTTCCTGTTTTTGCTCAGGATAAGCTTAATGTTAAAGCTGATGCACCGACGCAATATGTCGTTAAAGAAGGTGATACATTATGGGATATTTCTAGACTGTATTTATCGTCTCCTTGGCAATGGCAAACATTATGGCAGCAAAATCCACAATTGGATGACCCTCATTTAATTTATCCTGGTGATGTCTTATCGTTGCAGTTTGATACACAAGGACAGCCAATGCTTTCTTTAGAAAAGAGCATAATAAAACTCTCACCAACGGCGCGAGTTAATGTCCAAAAAAGTACCGCTATACCAACTTTACCAATGTCCTTGATAGAGCCATTAATTTCATATGAGCAAGCGCTTAGCGAAAGTGACCTAAGTGACCATCCTTATATCCTAGGTGCTAACTATAATGTGAAGCTCGCCACCCAAGGGCATGTGTTGTACGTAAAAGGGAGCCTCACACAATATACTCACTACGGTATTTATCATGTTGGTAGTGCGTATGTAGACCCCGTAACGAATGAGACGCTGGCTTATGAAGTACGTCTTGTTGGTACCGGTCGGGTATTATACAAAGGTGATCTTACACAAGGTAAACCTGCAAAAGTACGAGTAGAAACCGCTAAGCAGGAGATTAAAGCTCGTGATATTTTGATGCCTATCTCTAAAGGGCATAGTTTCTCTGTGCAATTTAATATGCTAAGGCCATCGCATGCACTGGAAGGAGAAATTATTGCTAGTGAAAATAAACTCAGCGAGTTTGGTTCGACCTCGGTGGTGATATTAAATTTAGGTCGTGATCAACAACTTAAAGAAGGTCATATACTTGATATTAATAAGCGTTCACCTACAGTTATTGAAGGCAATCAAGGGCCACGCTATGTCGAAGATGCGAACAGCTTAGAGAAATTTTCAAAAAAAGTGAGAGAAGCATTTGGGTTAGAGAATAGCCAAAATAGTGTGGTTTGGAATATGCCAGAAGAAAAAGTCGGCGAACTGATGGTATTTAAGGTCTACGACAAAGTTAGCTATGCACTAGTGACTCGCGCACTGCAACCAATACGAATTGGAGATAGTGTTAGTGTAAACTAGTTGCTTTAATGCTCTAAGGAGGGAGCATGAAAAACTTAACGGCACTACAGTGCCTAGCATTGCACGCCTGCAAAGGGCTTGGTATGGCGACTATAAACGCCCTACAAGCAAAGTGCGAACTTTCATCACTATTTCGCTTGTCATTTAACGAATTGAAACTATTGGGTTTAAATGATGCATTAGCACAGCAACTACGCAGTATCGATTGGGATAATTTACAGCGTATAGAAGTGCGTTGTGCGCAATTAAACATCACTATCGTTAGCTATTTTGATAAACACTACCCCACGTTACTTAAAGAAATTGTCAGTGCGCCATTCGTTTTATTTTGTAAAGGGAATATACAGCTACTCGGTAAGCCTCAAATTGCAATTGTTGGGAGTCGCAGTGCCAGTGGCACGGGGCTTGAAATTGCAGCAGACTTTGCTTATCACTTAAATCAAGCAGGGTTAGTTGTTACCTCAGGCCTTGCTCGAGGTATCGATGGAGCTGCACATAAAGGTGCATTGGCTCAAAGTGGTGCAACAATTGCTGTATTGGGCACCGGGGTTGATATTGTTTATCCAAAGCGCCATAACTTGTTATATGAGCAAATATTAGCGCAAGGGTTATTGGTGAGTGAATTTTTTCCCGGTAGTGGCCCTTGTGCCAATCACTTCCCACGGCGCAATCGTATTATTTCTGGTTTGTCTCTTGGGGTGGTATTAGTGGAAGCGCAAATAAAAAGTGGTTCTTTAATTACAGCGCGGTATGCGCTTGAGCAAAACCGAGAGGTTTTTGCAGTCCCAGGTTCAATAAAAAGCCCTTTGTCACAAGGCTGTCATTACCTACTAAAACAAGGGGCAATATTAACTGAATGCGTAGAAGATATCATTGAAGATGTGAGCTTTTTGTCCCAAAACGGTCTATATAGTATAGAGAGCGTGATAAAAAGTGATGCACCACAGGAGGACTGCCCAGTATTGCAAAACCTTGGCTTTGAGGTTACCTCGATAGATACCTTAACGCAAAGGACCCAGTGGCCAGTAGAACGTGTAATAGCACGCTTATTGGACCTAGAGCTTGAAGATAAAGTAGAACGCGTCCTAGACGGCTACATTAAATTAGCGAGGGGTTAATCATGTTTGATATCTTAATGTATCTATTTGAGAACTATATCCATAATGAATCGGATATCTTTGTTGAGCAAAATGAGTTAACGGATGAGCTACTTAGGGCAGGGTTTAACCAAGAAGAGATTTATAAAGCCTTAGACTGGCTAGAGCAGCTCGCTGATTTACAACACAGCGACGAAATTCCTTATTTAAACAGTAAAGCAGACAGTGCCATTCGTATTTATACGGAACAAGAGTGTCAAATGTTAGATGTTGAATGCCGAGGCTTTTTAATGTTTGTTGAGCAAGTTGGTGTGATTGATTCAGTTACCCGAGAAATGGTGATAGACCGTTTGTTTGCGCTGGAGAAATCCGCTATAGGATTAGAAGATTTGAAATGGGTAATTCTTATGGTGCTATTCAATGTACCGGGCAAAGAGCAGGCCTATGCGCAAATGGAAGATCTTATTTTTGATGAGCCGGGTGGTTATTTGCATTGATAATTTTAGGGTTGGCCCTTGACCCTAAAATTATGGCAGTTATATTAGGCGCAAAATTGTGCACTGGCTAAGGTATTATGAGTAAAATTGATCATTCTTTATTTGATGCGAGTCGTCATGCGTTAGAAAAAGAGTATGAGATTTGCCCCGACTGCGGTGCTGAGCTAGTGATCAAGCATAGCAAAAATGGTCCATTTCTTGGATGTGCAAATTACCCTGCGTGTGAACACATTCGTCCATTGGCCAGCCACGATAATCATGATATCAAAGTGCTGGATGACTCACCTTGCCCTGATTGTGGGCATTCATTAGTTATTCGCAATGGTCGTTATGGTATGTTTATTGGTTGTACTGCCTACCCTGTATGTCATTATATTGTGCATGATGAACTTGAGCCTGATCAGGAGCAAGCGGTTGGTTGCCCTAAATGTCAAAAAGGATTACTAACTAAGCGTAAGAATAAGTATGGTAAATTCTTTTATTCTTGTGATCGATACCCTAAATGCAAGTATAGCCTAAACCAGCAGCCCGTTGCTCATACCTGCCCAGAGTGTGGTTGGGGTGTCATGTTGCAAAAGCAACGTGCAGGTAAAGCTATGTTACAATGCCCACAAAAAGCCTGTCAGCACAAAGTTGAGAACCAAAGTGAATAACATTAATTTGGATGCAGCCCTAGAAGCAATGAATGCTGGTGGCATAATTTGTTACCCTACCGAGGCTGTCTTCGGCCTAGGGTGTGACCCAGATAATGAAAAGAGTGTTACTCAGTTGCTTAATGTAAAGCAAAGAGATATTTGCAAAGGGCTGATTTTGATTGCTGATAATTATGGGCAATGTTTATCTTATGTAGATGATGCAAAAATCCCGATGGATAAACGGGCCGATATTTTTTCTTCTTGGCCGGGGCCAGTCACTTGGTTACTGCCTGCTAAAGCTAGTACGCCAAAGTGGTTAACAGGGAGGAATGACACAATAGCGATACGTATTAGTGCGCACCCTGTAGTTAAAGCGTTGTGTCAAAAGTTAGGCAAACCACTGGTTTCAACCAGTGCTAATATTTCTGGTCAAGAGCCAGTACACTCTCTTTTGCAAGCTCGTCAAACTTTTGGTGAGCAAATCGCGTGCTTCGTTGCAGGTGACTTAGGCGGCAATGCTGCTCCAAGCCAAATCAAACATGCACTCAGCGGTGCAACTATCCGAGGAAATGAATAGCAAATATGAGCAAGGTTAATCTGGACACGGTTAAAACATTTCTATTGTCATTACAAGATTCTATCTGTGCAGGCCTAGAGCAGGCTGATGGCAAAGGTAAATTTGTAGAAGAAATTTGGCAGCGTGAGGAAGGGGGCGGTGGTCGTACCCGTGTTATCCGTGATGGTGCAGTGATAGAGCAAGGTGGTGTGAACTACTCCCATGTATTTGGCAATTCAATGCCCGCATCAGCAACCGCACATAGGCCTGAACTTGCAGGTAGGAGCTTTCATGCTTGTGGTGTGTCTTTAGTTATTCATCCTAAAAACCCACATATTCCGACTAGCCATGCCAATGTACGATTCTTTATCGCAGAAAAAGAGGGAGAAGCTCCTATTTGGTGGTTTGGTGGTGGTTTTGACTTAACCCCATTTTACCCTGTTATGGAAGACGTAAAGCATTGGCACCAAGTGGCAAGTGACTTATGCGCACCTTTTGGTGAACAAGTTTATACGGATTACAAAAAGTGGTGTGATGATTACTTTTATCTCAAACATAGAGATGAAACACGTGGTGTGGGTGGACTGTTCTTTGACGATCTAAACCAGTGGGGCTTTGAAACAAGTTTTGCCTTTATGCAAGCGGTAGGTAAGGGCTTTTTAGATGCTTATCTACCGATTATAGCGCGTCGCAAGGACACCTCTTTTGGAGAGCATGAACGACAGTTCCAACTATATCGTCGTGGTCGTTATGTGGAGTTTAACTTAGTGTGGGACAGAGGTACGTTATTTGGCTTGCAAACAGGTGGGCGCACAGAGTCAATTCTTATGTCTATGCCACCGTTGGCAAGGTGGGAGTACAACTTTAGCCCCGAGCCAGGTTCGGCGGAAGCAAAGTTGTACGAGCACTTTTTAAAGCCACAAAACTGGCTAGCAAGTTAAAAAATAGAAAAGGCGCTCGCTGGGCGCCAAAATACAGTGTAATAAAGCTAATCTATTTTAAAGCTTCTTACCTGCTCATCTAAAGAGCGTGCAAGGTTTAGCAATTCCTCACTCACTTTTTTGCTGCCATGGGCATCAACTAATGATTGCTCTGCGTTATCTCGAATGGCTACCACACTTTGATTAATTTCTTCTGCGGCCAAATTTTGTTGTTCGGTGGCATCCGCTATTTGTAAGTTTAAGTCGTTTATTTCATGCATTTGATTGGAGATGTCTTTGAGTGCTTGTGCGACCTTTTTGACTTGAGCAGCTCTATCGTCAGCTTCTTCACATGATGCACTCATTGCTTGCACGGTTTGTTGTGCTTCTGTTTGTAATTTATCTATGGTGCGTTTGATTTCATCTGTGGAATCATGAGTACGTGTTGCTAGGGTTCTTACTTCATCAGCAACGACCGCAAAACCTCTACCAGCTTCTCCTGCACGTGCGGCCTCAATGGCTGCATTAAGGGCCAATAGGTTGGTTTGCTCGGCAATACTGCTGATCACTTCCAGTACTTTACCCACCTCTAATGTCTGTGCTTGCAGTTGACTCACTTGCCCAGCAGCTTGGCGTACATCATGCGCCAGTTGGTTAATACTTAGTTCCGTATGTTCGGCAACGGTCATGCTTTGCTCTGCGAGATGGTTGCTACTATCTGACTTTTCAGAGGCAAAATGCGTGGTATTCTTTACCTCACTTGATGAACTCTCCAATTCATTGATTGCAGCGGCTACAGAGTCAGTGCCTTGCTTTTGTTCTTGAATAGCTTGTTCTGTGGTATCAGCGGAAGTATAAATTGTCTCTGCCGATTGTATTAATATTTGTGAAGTATGTGACACTTGGCTGATGTTCTCTTTGAATGAAGCCATCATTTTATTAAAATTAATAGCTAACCGGCCGAGTTCATCATCGACGGTATCGTCAATGCTTAAACTTAAGTCTTTATTTTGTGATGCAAGACGCATAGTTCGCCCTAATGTTCTTAGGCGCTTTATGAATAGCTTACGAAATAAACTGCCAAGGCTTGCAAAGGTAACCACAAAAATAGTGCTAAGCAGAGCCGTATTTAGCAATGTATTAGAGGAAACGGTAGCATCAATATCTTCTAAAGAGTAGCTAATTCTAACTGCGCCAAGCACATCACCTTCGCTTGCTTGGTGGCAGCCTAAGCAGTTTGTGCCTTTGTAGTCACTACTGGCAATCATCGGTTTAAGGTATGTCATGATGCGTTTATCATCACGTTCTTCAATCATTACTGACTCAATACCCTTAAGTGCCCGTCGTTCGGCTTCACTACTAGGTGATTGATTTGCATTCCCTGGACCATAAAGCTTTACAACCTTTTTACCGCGAATGATGTGCGCATCGTCAATATTAGGGTGATTACGTAGCTTCTGACTTAATATCTCTCTATTGGCCATTGTACCTGTGAGCATCATGGTATTGATCGAGTCAAAATAGTTATCAGCCAACAAGTGAATATTATCAGATACGGTATCTTGGGCCAGCTTTTGTTGTTGACTCGAGCTACTTATAATACTTGCTGTTAGGACTAAAATGCCGGTTACTGCAAGTAGGGCATAAATTTTATGTTGAATAGAGGTCACACGCATCGCACAGTTCTCCTTTTAAGGATGCGTATTATGTCTAAAGGTGTAAAAGTAAGTTTTGACTTAGCGCAAAAAGCCGACCGTTTTCGTGTGCTACCAATGATACTCTAATGCTGATTTATCATGTGGCTGGCTAGCTGTGCTAATGATTGTCTTAGCCCTTCTCTTAATAATGGGTTGTCTATTTCAAGGTCTAGCGCTTTATTCATGCAGTACATCCACTGGTCGCGCAGGTCTTCATTAATAGCAAAGGGCATGTGTCTTTGTCTAAGTCTTGGGTGGCCATATTTTTCCACAAATAAATCAGGGCCGCCTAACCAGCCCGATAAAAACTCGAAAAACACTTCTCGTATTCTATCTAAAGGTTGTGGATGCATATCATATAAGGGTTTTGCGTAGGAGTCTGTGGCCATAATATCGTAGAATCGATCAGCCAGAGCGCGAGCTGCCGTTTCACCACCCATAATTTCATAGGGTGTTTTTTCAGGAGAAGGGGCCGCATCTGTTGATACTTTACTTGCATCTTTTTTAAAGATGCGTTTAATTAACTGCTTCATAATATTGAAAACTTCTTAGGCATAGTTATGGATAAGTACGCGGTGTTTGGACACCCCATAAAGCATTCTAAATCACCGATGATCCACCAAGCTTTTGCAACACAGTGCAAGCAGCAGATCAGCTACGAGGCGATTTTATCACCTTTAGATGGCTTTAAAGAATCAATAAAGCAGTTTTTTGCATCAGGTGGAAAGGGCGCGAATGTAACTTTGCCTTTTAAAGAAGAGGCGTTTGAGTTAGCCAATCAATTAACTCAAAGGGCGCAGCTTGCTGGGGCCGTAAATACACTTAAGTTATTAGATAATGGTTTAATATTAGGGGATAACACCGATGGTGCGGGGTTAGTTGCTGATCTGAAGCGCCAAGGTGCAGAGCTTGATAATGCAACTTTACTATTATTGGGTTCTGGTGGTGCTGCTAGAGGTTGTATTTACCCTTTATTGCAGGCAGGAATAAAACAGATCGTGATTGCGAACCGCACTGCCAGTAAAGCGCAAACACTCGCACAGGAGTTTGCACAATTTGGTGATGTGGTTGGGGTTGGGTTAGATAGCATTAATCAACAACCTTATTCAATAATTGTAAACTCAACCTCTTCTAGCGTTACGGGGTCTGTGCCGGATATACCGTCTTCGGTACTTCAATCATGTCTGCTTGCATATGATATGTTTTATAGTGAACAGCAAACGAGTTTTCTGCAGTGGGTTGGCGAACATAATAAACAAACTACTTTAGTTGATGGAATGGGCATGTTAGTTGGTCAGGCAGCTGAAGCATTTGTGGTTTGGCGTAATACTAAACCTGATATTGAATCAGTCATAAGAGAAATGAAACAAGGAGTATAGCAGTGAATCAAGGCATCTTATTTAACGATGATGTTAATGCTAACGATAATAAATTGGTATTTACGGCTATGGTCAATGGCATGATGGTCAAGTGTGTATTAGCAGTACCCTTACTGAATAGTGAGACGGCAATAAAACACTTTCAAGACCATCAATTTGATTATGAGATGCAAGCTGAGCAGCTCATAGAAGATGAAATGTATGAATTAGATGGCAGTATATTACTTACACTCCTCTAAATATTCGTTTTTCAACTGAACGTAGTTTTGTGCTGATACTTTTAAAAAAGCAAGTTCGTTTTCATTTAGTGGACGCGTCTTTTTCGCTGGGCTACCCACATATAGGTGGCCTGACTCTAAGGTCTTATTGGGTGGAATAAGCGCACCACCGCCAATTATCACGTCATCTTCGACTGTCACGTTGTCCATAACAATAGCCCCCATACCGACAAGAATTCGGTTGCCAAGCGTGCAGCCATGAAGCATAACCTTATGACCAACAGTAACATCGTCACCAATGATTAATGGGTAACCATTTGGGTTCATTTTGCTCGCGCGAGTTAAATGCAACACGGATCCATCTTGTACATTTGTTCTCTCACCTATCTTTATATAGTTAACGTCGCCTCTAGCGGCGACTAAAGGCCAAATGCTACTGTCTTTACCTATAGTAATATCGCCAACAAGTACTGATGACACGTCTACGTAAACGCCTTGTTCAAGTGTCGGGGCAATCCCTTTATAACTTCTAAGCATATATTCCTCTGCAAAACTGGTTTCTATTTGTCTAGTGTAGAGCTTCGCTTAAGAAGAAGCTACAGTGTATAAAGTCGCTTTTA
>NZ_ARPN01000087.1:0-3507 GCF_054966645.1 Pseudoalteromonas sp. SANK 73390 | reverse complement strand
AGTTAGCAGTGTTGACGAGTTAAACGCCACAGTGTGGGCATGGCAAGAGGCATACAACGCCGACAAAATTGACGAGCAAAACTGCAAGCATACTCGGCACAAAATGCCGCGATTAGATGTTTGGCTAATGATTTACCAGCCTGAATATAGGCACCGTTTGCGCCAATTGCCTGACGAGCAAATTTGCCGCTTGCTGCTTACCAAAGATGGTGAAACCCGCAAGGTAAAAGGTGACTTAACTGTGACCTATCGCCACCCCGTTACTAAATCGCAACTGGTGTATGACGTATCGCAGCTTGAACACATCCTCAACGGTATGACTGTTGAGGTTAGCCCTGTGATTGTGGGCGAGTCACCTGATTTGATGGTGGGCATTAAAACCCCATTGGGTGATGTTGTTTACCATCAAGTTAAGCCACTTGAATTTGACGTTGCAGGGTTCCGCATTGATGCCCCAGTAATTGGTGAGCGCTATGCAAACCACGCAGACAATGCAACACAGTTGGCAATAAAAGCAGCAGACAGGCTGGCATACCCCAATATGAGCGACGATGAGATAGCGAAAGCCAAAAAAGCCAAAGCGGCACCGTTCAACGGTAAGTTGGTTACGCATTCTCATTTACAAGACGTTGAGCACGAAACGCGGATAACACCAAGGGGCGAAACCATAGAAGCCAACAGCCCAATCGCTAAACAAATTACTCAAGCACCAAAGCGCAAGGGCAAAGTTTTAGACGAACTTGACCTGCGCATAATTGTGGCCGAGCGATTAGGCCGCGCATTAAGACCAACAGAAGTTGAATGGCTGCAAAGCCTAGTAGTTGTTGAAACGGAATTAAATAACGTATTGGAGCAGTTGCACAACGGGATAGCGGAAACCCCAGTGTATAAGTTAGCGAGATAATCCGTGGCAAAACAAACAAAGCTCAGCGTTGTATTTGATGTACTGAGCATAAAACAAGCCCAAGTTGTAAGGGCACTGGCGGCCAAAGGACTCAAATTTAGCACAACCAGCCTGAGCCGTTTAAAAACACAAAACGAGTGGCCCAAACACTGTAAGCGGGCCGAGATTGAACAACATATTACAGAGTATTTACGGGCGCACGGCGCAACTGACGATCAGCTATCTGGTTTGTTTGGTTGGGATGAGCCAAAGCAACCAAGCAAACCAAAATCGGAGGAAGAAGAGATGTTAAAAGCCCAGTTAACCGCAGGAACGATGGATTTTTTTAATATACGACGAGACCCGTTTAATGATGAATTTGAGTCGGAAGAGGACTTTTTTCTCGTAGATGCTCATTTGAAAAACATTGAAGAGTTGATCAGCGCAGCTAGAGCTAACTCAATGGTAACGATGACGGGAGAATGTGGCAGTGGTAAATCAATGATTTATAGATTATTTGAGCACAAAGTAAACCAAGAGTTTACAGACATTCTGATCATGGAGCCGTCACGTTTAAATAGTGAAGAGATCACAACTGACGTTGTTGCCAGAGCTATGTGCCGAGGGTTAGGCATTAAAGCGGCAAGCAGTGCAGAAGTACGAGACGACGACATAAAAAAAGCGCTAATTGAACGTAGCCGAGGCGGTTTTAAAAATCTACTGGTTATAGATGAAGCGGATCAGTTACCGCCAAAAGTAATCAAACAGATTAAGAAAATTTGGGAGATTACCGCCAGTTTCAAACGCGTGATTGGCATTGTTTTGATAGGCCAACCAGAGTTACGAACCAAAGTTCAAGCACATTCTATGCGCCATTTTGGCTGGCGTATCAATGAGATCCGATTAAAACCGCTAGGGTTTGATGCGATTAACTACATGCGACACAAATTTAATCGTGTTGGGGTCGATGTAGACAAGATTTTTACTGAAGATGCGCTAAGTGCAATTAAAGGAAAGTGCTATGGCAAAGTGGGTAAAGGTATAGGGTTTGACGATGAAAAGTTTGATCAAACGTACCCTCTAAGAATCAATAACTGGCTGGCCCACACGCTCAACATGGCTGCTAACGCTGGGCAAAAGCATATCGACGAAAAATTTGTACAGAGGGTTTAACCATGAGCGCACACGTAGAAATCACACTCACAGGCGTTGCGAACGTCAAGATCACAAAACAAGTCACGCTACCCAAAGCCGAGGCCGACAAGCTACTGGCCGACGACAGCAAAATGCAAGACATGCTGACGAGCAACAACGCGGTTGAGGTTAAAGACTGGGGCCAAGTATTCGGCAAAAAGCACCGGGAATTTGTGATCACAACCCCCGAACCTGGTTACTCATGTGCAAACCACCATTGTGGTTGGGTGGGTAATGAAAGCGACAAAGCAATGGTTTATGTGGGTGCTCAACTCAGCCCCGCGTGCCCCAAATGCAACTCAGTTAAGTTTTATAAAGTTCAGCAGGTGGTGCCCCGTGGATAAGCGTATTTTAGACAAAATCAAAAAGTGTTTGGCGCTGGCTAAATCTGCCACGAATGAGAACGAAGCCGCCGCAGCTATGCGCCAAGCACAAGCATTGATGAATAAACACCGCATAAGTGCTGAAGATGTAAACATGAGCAACATTGAAGAACGCCGCTTTGCATTTGGCGTTAATCGGGTTGTGAATTATCAGGCCAAATTGCTCAATTTAATAATTCGGGCGTTTGGCGTTGAAGTGGTTATATCGCGCAGTTTTACGGGTAGTGACGTTCGTTTTATTGGTGTGGTACCACAGCCAGAACTGGCGGGCTATTGCTGGGAGGTGTTGTTCGCAAAGTTAAAATCTGAACGCAGCAACTATGTAAAACAACAGCCTAAGCAGTGTAAACGCGCTACTAAAGTGGCAAGAGGCGACCAATTTGCGCTGGGCTGGATTTATGGCGTAAGCCAGCAAGTTAACGATTTTGCACTGAGCGAAAGCGAGTCGGCGTTAGTTGCAGTCTATAAAGCAAAGCATTACCCCGATTTAACAGACTGTAAAGCCATGCAAAGGGGTAAAAAAGCCAACGTAGGCAATGCAGTAAGTGACGGCTTTAGCGCAGGCAAAAAGCATTCAATCAATCGGCCTGTTAATGGTCAATCTCAACAAAAACTTTCAATGCAGTAGGTGAAATGATGGAACAAGAATTTTATACGAATCGAAGTGGTTACAAAGTCCCAGCTAGCAAAGTGAGCGACAACGACAAAGCGCAAAATACGCTGGTGTTAGAGCTGGTGCAGCGTGCAAAGCAGCTAAATGCAGAGCATGAGAATTTTAAACGCGGCGTGTATTCGCAAGTAAACGATTTTATTGCGGATATGGCCCATAGCTACAACGTTGAGATTGGCGGAGCCAAGGGCAACATTACTCTAACCTCGTTTGATGGCAAAAGCCGTGTAAAGGTTGGTGTTGCTGACGACATAAGTTTTGGCCCTGAGATTTTAATAGCAAAAGAGCTGTTTTTAGGTGTGGTAAATGGGTTGTTGGAAAAACTAGACGATGAAGCACAGCTAATAAAAGACATAGTAATGAACGCGTTTGAGACT
>NZ_ARPN01000086.1:0-28706 GCF_054966645.1 Pseudoalteromonas sp. SANK 73390 | reverse complement strand
ATTATTTTTTAATAGTAAAAACCGCTGAACATTTCAGCGGTTTTTTTTTGCTTAAATTTTGTAGAACATAGACTAAAGTCCACTAGTTAATATTTTAATATGTTGCAACCTAATTGGTGGTTTATTTACTTGAGTTTACAGCTGCTATGAAACAAAAAATCGCTAAGAGTGTCTTGTTGTCCTTGCTTTCTCCTGTATTGATTGGGAGTGTATTAGGTCTGTACTTTAGTGTCACAAACGCGGGCACAGGAATAAACATATTTATAAGTATGCTCACCATTGCCATTTCTAATGCCTACATAGTGGGTTTGTCGATGGCCGTGTTTGTGGTGCCAGGGTATTGGTTTTTACATAAAAATAGCAAGGTGCGCTTCGATATGATACTCATGCTAGGTATGATGGGAGGCGCGGTATTTAGCTATGTTTTCTCAGCTAAAGAGGGCGGTGCACTGCTTATCAATACGATAATGGCAACTTTAGCAGCAGGCTTGTTTTTATATGGCCTAAGACGTTTTGCATAAGTTAGCAGCTGTAAGCTGCTCTATATTTAGCCAAGTAGCACTATATTTACGGATATTTAATACTTTTTCGCCAGAAAAGGTTTCAATTAATTCTTTGAAAGAGTACCTTAGGCTTTTGTATGTTGTAACGTGATTTAGTAGATGCAAAAGCAAGATTTTTATCAGTCACTCATAAAGCAAGCTCAAGCGTTAATTAGTGGTGAAAGCAATGTGATTGCCAATATGGCAAACTTAAGCGCGTTGCTGTTTACGTCTTTAGAAGACATAAACTGGGCGGGCTTTTATTTTGTTGATAGCCCACAAGAGTTGGTGTTAGGTCCTTTTCAGGGCAACCCAGCTTGTATCCGTATTCCTATGGGGAGAGGGGTTTGTGGCAGCGCAGCGTATTCTAAAAAGACTCACTTGGTAGAGGATGTGCATGCCTTTGATGGGCATATTGCGTGTGACGCCGCGTCAAACTCAGAAATAGTGATCCCTGTATTTAAAAACGGTGAAGTATTTGCTGTTTTAGATATCGATAGTCCGAGTTTATCTCGATTTGATGAGGCGGACAAAAACGGTCTTGAAAAATTAGTAAAAAGCTTTGAGTTGACACTATCGTGAAAGACTTATTAAACGTACAAGATTACTTGTTCTCAATTGCCGATGTAGGTGATTGGGAAGGTGAAGAAGAACATGTTGCCGAAACGTTAAATGAGCTTATTCATTTTGCTTGGCAGCAGTTACCAGATGATCTCGAGTGTGAAATCATCGATAATTTAATCAACGGTATTTGGGAACATCTTCGTGGTGATTTAGCTTTACTAGAAGCTGAATTTGAAGAGTTAACAGACTGGGTAATACACTATATCCAATCATCATTAGATGAACAGAAGTCATAAATAGGTTCAAACATGGAAACCACAAACAAGCTAAAAGATATTAATGAGGTTCTGGATTTCTTATATTCAGAGTTTCCTCAGTGTTTTAAACAAAAGGATGGCATTAAGCCATTAAAGGTCGGTATTTTTAAAGATATCGCAGAGCGCATTGAAGGTTCAGAGAAAGTAAGTAAGACGCAGGTTCGTCAGGCATTGCGCAAATACACCTCTAATTGGCGTTATCTCGAAGCCGTGACAAAAAATGAATTCAGAATTGACTTAGATGGCAATGATGCCGAAAAAGTTGAACAAGAGCATATTGAGCACGCACAAAAAGCGCTTGAAGAAAGTCGAGCTAAAATGGCGAAACGTAAGAAGCCACAGCGTCCTCGTCAGGACGGTGAAACAAAATCTTACAAAAAGAAAGGTGCGCCTCATCCTCGTCAAGGTGATAAAAACGCTAGAGTTAATAAGAAGCCAGCGCCTCAGCAAGCTAAGCGTAATCCAGGAAAAGTTGAACCATTACCTGCTAACGAGGTCAAGGTTAATAACAAAGTGAAAGTTAAGTTAGGCCAAGCACTTGTAAATGCAACTATTACAGAAGTCAACAAAGAAGAAGTGCACGTTGAATTAGTAACTGGTATGCAAGTAAAAACTAAAGTTGATAGCCTATACATCGTTTAAGGAGTTTGCGTATGAGTAAAAAGTTGACACTCATTCATGTTATCGCCGCGTTATTATCTGGAGCAGCATATGCTTCATCAAATACGGTTACAGAGAAGGATATTCCGGTGCTTGCACCAGAAGCCCAACATACAACGGCAAGCAAAAGAGTGACCAACCTATTTACTCGCCAACATTATAAACGATTTAGTTTTGATGACGCTTTGTCACAAGAGATCTTTAACCGTTATATCGACTCACTTGATTTTAACCGTTCGGTTTTTTTGCAAAGCGACATCAAACAGTTTGAAAAATTTCAAAAGCAATTTGATGATGCATTGAAAAGTGGTAAGTTAGAATTTGCTTACGAGCTATTCAATTTAAGTATGAAACGCCGATTTGAGCGTTTCCAATATGCACTTTCATTGCTTGAAAATGAAATGGTATTCGATAAGCCTGACAATTTTCACTATGACCGAGAAGATGCCCAGTTTGCGACAAGTCAAGTAGAATTAGATGAACATTGGCGTCAGCGAGTTAAGTCTGATGCGTTACGTTTGAAACTAACGGGTAAAGAGTGGAAAGAAATAAAAGAAATATTGGCTAAGCGTTACAACAATGCGTTGAAGCGGTTGGTACAAACTAATAGCGAAGATGCATTTCAAATTGTGATGAATGCATTTGCGCGCAGCGTTGAAGCTCACACTTCTTACTTATCCCCCCGCAGAGCTGAACAATTCAAAATGGATATGGACCTTGAGCTTGAAGGTATTGGGGCTGTCTTAGGCTATGACGAAGATTATACTACCATTCGCTCATTAGTTCCTGGTGGACCTGCAGATAAATCCGAGAAAATTAAGCCTGAAGATCGAATTGTTGGTGTAGCACAAGATGGTGAAGAGTTTGTAGATGTAATTGGTTGGCGTCTAGATGATGTTGTGGATTTAATTAAAGGACCGAAAGGGACTAAAGTTAGGTTGCAATATTTGAAAGGGTCAGACACGCACGGAACACCAAAAGTAGTTGAAATTGTGCGAGACAAAATTCGCTTAGAAGATAGAGCTGCAAAATCGGAAGTATTTGAAGCTAAGTACTCAGACCTAACGAGTAAAATTGGTGTAATTGAAATACCAAGCTTTTACAATAACTTGTCCAAAGACGTAAAAGTTGAAATCACCAAACTGAAAGAACAAAAAGTTGATGGTATTGTTATTGACTTACGCCAAAATGGTGGTGGTTCACTGTATGAGGCAACGCAGTTAACAGGGTTATTTATCGACCAAGGGCCTGTGGTGCAAATTCATACCGCTTATAATCGTGTGGAAGAGCAAAAAGACCGTGACGGCATTACATTTTATGATGGTCCAATGACAGTTCTTGTTGATAGATATAGTGCCTCAGCATCTGAGATATTTGCTGCGGCTATTCAAGATTACGGTCGTGGAGTCGTGATTGGCGAACAAACCTTCGGTAAAGGTACTGTTCAACAGCATCGTGGGTTAAGTAAAAACTATGACTTATTTAGTAATACACTTGGCAGTGTGACTTATACCATTGCTAAGTTTTATCGCATTAATGGCGGCAGTACACAAAATAAAGGGGTAGTCCCAGATGTACTTCTACCTTCAGCAATAGAGCCTGAAGAGTGGGGTGAAAGCCAAGAAGACAATGCGCTCCCTTGGGACAGCATAAAAAGAGCACGTTATAGCAGTTTAGATAACTTAAAACCTGTTGTTGAGTATTTGCAATCTAAGCATATGGCGCGTGTCAAAGTTGAGCCTGAATTTAAATACGTTTATGATGATATTGCCCGCTACAAAGAACAAAAAGATGAAAAGAAAATATCTTTGGTTGAAGCGCAAAGATTGAAAGAACGCGATGAAGGAAAGCTTCGTTCGTTAACTCGAAATAACGAGCGTTTAAAACGATTAGGTAAGGAACCAGTTGAGAACTTAGATGACTTACCAGATATCTTATCAGAGCTAGACCCATATTTAGAAGAAGCTGCACTGATAACTCAAGATCTTATTACATTTGGTCGGTTAGCGAAAAATGATGTTTAAAAATTACTCAATATCGATATAAAAAGGCGCTACGGCGCCTTTTTTGTTACGACTTGCGCTACGAATTTGCTATTATCCACGCCAGTAATTTTACGAATAACAAGATTAGGTCATTACGATAACCCCAGCGGTTGTGCGTGAAAATAATAATAAGCATGAATATTCATGCATAGGAGAGTTCAGTTTGAAACAACCTAAACAACCCTCATATTTAGATGCGTTTATACCAATTACCGTTTTAGTTTGTTTGCTCGGTGCAGCTGTCTACCTTTATGGTGACAACTCGTCATCAGGGCCAAACCAAATAGCATTACTATTTGCTACTTTTACTGCGGCATTGGTCGGTCTGAAAAATGGTTATACATGGAAAACACTTGAAGATGCGATGATAAAAGGGATCACGCTATCCCTTGGTGCTATTTTAATTCTACTGATGGTGGGTGCTTTAATTGGTACTTGGCTGCTCTCAGGCACGGTTCCTACATTGATCTACTATGGCTTACAAATAATCAGTCCAAGTTGGTTTTATGCTGCCAGTTGTATGATTTGCGGTATAGTTGCTATGAGTATTGGCAGTTCATGGACAACAGCCGCAACAATTGGTGTTGCTCTATTGGGGGTGGCCACAGGCTTAGGCCTAGACCCAGTGGTAACCGCTGGGGCTGTTATTTCAGGAGCTTATTTTGGTGATAAATTAAGCCCTCTGTCTGAAACCACTAACTTAGCTCCAGCGGTAGCTGGCAGTGATTTGTTTGAGCATATTCAACATATGCTTTGGACAACAGTGCCAAGCTTTGTAATTGCACTAATTATTTTTACTTTTATGGGCTTTAGCGCTGATGTAAGTAGTGATATCGGTCGTATAGAAGAGATTGTGACCATATTAAAGGGTAATTTTAATATAAACCCCGTGATGTTGGCCCCATTACTCGTTTTACTTATTTTAGCCTTTAAAAAAATGCCTGCGTTCCCTGCGATTTCAATCGGTGCTGTTGTGGGCGCAGTGTGGGCGATGCTGTTTCAAGGTGATTTGATTCAAAGCCAAATAGACGTGTCTCAAGGTCAATTAGTTGGTCACTTTAAATTGGTATGGGCTACATTTTATGAAGGCTTTAGTATTACCACCGGAGATGCCAAAATGGATAACCTACTCAGTGGTGGTGGCATGTCAAATATGCTAACGACCACATGGCTGGTAATGACTGCTCTTATGTTCGGTGCAATTATGGAAAAGACCGGCTTGTTAGAAGTTTTTGTACGGAGTATTTTGAAAGTCGCAAAAAGTACGGGTTCATTAATAGCATCAACGGTAGCCACGTGTATTGGCACAAATGTTGTAGCGGCTGATCAGTATATAGCAATCGTTGTCCCTGGTAGGATGTTTAAAGAAGAGTACGAAAAAAGGGGGTTGAAACCTGTAAACTTATCTCGAACTCTAGAAGATGGCGGTACTATAACAAGCCCCTTAATCCCTTGGAATACTTGTGGCGCATATATGCAAAGTGTGTTGTTAATCAATCCATTTGACTACGCGATGTATGCATTCTTTAATTTAATTAATCCTGTGTTGGCAGTGATTTATGCTTACTTAGGTATTAAAATCTTACGTATCAAGCCAAAGAATATGCCACAGCAAGTTTAATAATATTGCCCCGTCAGTTCGGGGCATTTTTTGAGGAAAAACGATGCAAATTAAACCTCAAGCTAAGTATCTAAAAGACTATCAGGCACCATCTCATGAGGTGACTCATTTAGAACTTACTTTCGATTTACACCCTACTAAAACCAAAGTTAAAGCCAAAGCACATTATGTTTCTATTGAAGGTACCTCTTCGTTGACCCTCGATGGTGTTGGTTTGACACTACTTTCTATACATGTAAATGGCCAACCTTTTGAACATTTCGAGTGCAAAGAGCAGCACTTGCAGCTGCATAGCTTACCAAATGAGTTTGAGTTGGAAATAGAAACTGAGATCTCGCCAAAAACCAATACCTCGTTAGAAGGGCTATACCTATCCGGTGGTGCATACTGTACACAATGTGAAGCTGAAGGTTTTAGAAAGATCACCTACTTTTTAGATCGCCCAGACGTTCTTACCATTTATACAGTAACGGTGATAGGCGAGCAATCAATGCCATGTCTGCTGTCAAATGGTAATCAAGTTGAGTCAGGCCAATTGGACGATGGACGTCACTTTGCTAAGTGGCACGACCCATTTAAAAAGCCGAGTTATTTGTTTGCATTAGTCGCTGGTGATTTTGACAAACTTGAAGATATATTTGTGACTTGTACCGGTCGTAAAGTTGATTTAGTTTTATTTGTGGATAAAGGAAACTTAGCAAAAGCGCCTCATGCTATGGCCTCACTTAAACGAGCAATGGAATGGGATGAATCACGCTTTAAGTTAGAGTATGACTTAGACATTTATATGATTGTTGCGGTAGATTTTTTCAACATGGGGGCAATGGAAAATAAAGGTTTGAATGTATTCAATAGTGCCTGTGTTTTAGCCAATCAACAAACTGCAACAGATAGAGATTATCACACTATTGAATCTATCGTTGGACATGAATACTTTCATAACTGGACTGGTAACAGAGTGACCTGTAGAGATTGGTTTCAGCTATCCTTAAAAGAAGGTTTAACGGTATTTCGTGACCAAGAGTTTAGTAGTGACTTAGGCTCTCGAGGTCTAAATAGAATAGATGCTGTGATGGCTATGCGCACGCATCAGTTTGCTGAAGATGCGGGCCCGATGGCTCATCCGATCCGCCCTAATAAAGTTATTGAAATGAATAATTTTTATACAGTGACGGTGTATAACAAAGGGGCGGAGGTGATCCGCATGATGCATACGCTGCTAGGAGAAGAGAATTTTCAAAAAGGTATGCAATTATACTTTGAACGCCATGACGGACAAGCAGTTACGTGTGATGACTTTGTTGCAGCCATGCAGGATGCCAGTCAAACTAACCTAAGCCAGTTTAAACTATGGTATGAGCAAGTTGGTACGCCAACACTAACTGTAGCGACCGAATTTGATGACATCAGTGCGACGTATACATGTACTTTCACCCAGAAAAATGCTCAAAATGACCCGATTCAAAGTCCATTGCATATTCCATTCGCGATAGAATTACTAGATAAAAATGGGCATGCTTTAGCGCTTAAAGTTAATGGGAAAACCACCTCGAAAATTATCGATGTTACTCACCCAGAACAAAGTATCACATTTGAGCAGATACCAGAGCAACCAGTTGCCGTATTACTAGAAGATTTTTCTGCCCCAGTAATTGTTAATTACGATTATAAACTATCTGAACTTGTTCATATTATTGCGCATGCAAGCAGTGATTATGCACGCTGGGAGGCGACGCAGCAGGCTTTTAAATTAGAAGTCCTCGAAGGGGTCAAACAGTATAATGCACATGGAACCATATCGCTATCGTGTGAGTTGGTAGATACATTCCATGCCCTGCTATGCAAACGGCAAGGCGATTTAGCTTTACTTGCAGAGCTAATAAGGGTGCCAAGCTTTGATACGCTCTCAAGTGAGTTTGAGTGCATACCTGTAGATGCACTCAATACGTGTATTGTGCAATTTGAATTAGATATTGCTACTCGCTTAGCTAATTCTTTGAAACAAACCTATGAATCATGTGAAGAAAAAGGTGAAATGAGTCATAAAGCCGTATCTGCAAGAGCATTAAAAAATGTGTGTTTGTATTACTTAGCAATGGTCTGTGATGAAAAGATATTATCTTGGATACAGTCACAATTGGACTGTGACAATATGACATTGAAGCTTGGCGCTTTAAAAGCCGTGTTTAATGCACAATTACCTTGTTCGGGACCTAGCATGGCTGTTTTTGATTCTCAGTGGCGTCATGATTTGTTGGTGATGGATAAGTGGTTTGCCTTACAAGCAACACAAAAATCCGATCAGACTATTGCAAATATCAAAGATTTGTACGAACACCCTTGCTTTGACAAGTCAAACCCAAATCGCGTTAGAGCACTGGTTGGTAGCTTTGCGCGTGGTAATGCAGTGCAGTTCCATCGACTTGATGGCCAGGGGTACCGTTTATTAGGTGACTTACTTGTTGAACTCAATGCAATTAATCCACAAAACGCTTCTAGAATGTTAACGCCATTTATGTCGTGGAAACGATATGATAAAGCGCGACAGAAATTGATGAAAGAACAGCTTGAGCGCTTGGCGAAGTTAACAGACTTAAGCGGTGACTTATATGAAAAAGTTGATAAAGCTTTGAACTAGGTGAATGATGCAGGAGTATTTTTTCTCGATACATTTAACTTATGATGAGTGCATGGAATATTACCATGGCAACATCAAATATATTCAGGTTACGGAAGATGCAGGAAAGCGGATCCGCTTTCCTGCTAAGCATATTAGAAGGTTTGTTTCATCTTTAGGTGTAAGAGGGCGCTACCGTTTATGTCTAGATGGCCAAAATGGCTTTGTTTCGCTTGAAAAAATTGCTTAATTTAGAATTTTAACTCAGTCATATTGTATTTTTGTTAAATGGGTTTGTTATAAACTTAAATTACGTGTTATAAATTATCTGGTAGGACGTCTTACCAAGAGTGAAAACACGGCCTAAATGATAAAAAAGTACCGATTGAGCGCGTTCCATTTGTAATTTTGATAATTCGCTTCTATCGTAGTGGCAACAAAAAACAATAACTTGATTAGAAAATACCCGCCATAAGGGGGAGAAATAATGATAAAAAGATCGCTTTTTGTGAAAAACAAAATCATGCTCGGTCTTAGTGCAGCTGCGTTGTCTATGGGCAGTGCGCCTTTACTTGCAGCAAGTTTTCAAGTCGGTGATTTTGATATCACATTTGATTCGACTTTTTCTTACGGACAGAGTATTCGCGTTGAAGATAGAGACTTTCAATATGTAGGTAAAAGTAATCATCCAAGATTTGATTGGTCTGGCTATAACGCTTTAACGGGCAATACAGTTTATAGTTCGGCACAAGTGTGGGCTAATCCTGGTGCATACTCAAATAATGGTGATGCAGGTAATTTAAACTTTGATTCAGGGGATACCTTTTCTCAACTGGTTAAAGGCACACATGACTTAGCTATTAGTAAAGATAATTACGGGTTCTTTTCTCGTTTTATGTATTTTTATGATTTTGCTATGGAAGATGGTGATTTTGCTTATAACAATCCTGTTTCAGGTAAAAAAGTTGACCCATGCTCATTTGATGAGACAAAAGAGCAAGTTTGTTCTGATGTTCGTTTACTTGATGCGTTCGTGTGGGCAGACTTTGATCTTAACGATGGTAAAAATCCTCTTTCCGTTCGCTTAGGTCAGCAGGTAGTTAACTGGGGTGAAAGTACGTTAATCACTCACGGTATTAACGTTAACCCGGTAGACATCGACCGCTTAAAAGCGCCTGGTTCGGAAGTTAAAGAGGCGTTTATTCCCGTTGGGATGTTGTGGGCGTCTTTGGGGATCACCGACAATATTACACTCGAAGGCTTCTATCAGTACGAATGGCATGAAACACGCCTACCAGCGTCTGGCAGTTATTTCTCAACAAACGACTTCGCCCCAGCGAATGGCTTTTCGCAAAACGTTCAGTTAGGTTTCACATCTAATCCTGATATTGATTTACATCACCTAACCGATTCGCTTAACACTTTGCAAGCAACTTGGTTGGGCGGGTTAACTGCTCAAGGGTTAGATGTAACGCAAGATGGGGTAACAACCAGTGCATCAGCTCAACAGTTGCTTGCACAAATGTACCTTGCTTATCCAACAAAAGTGGCACTTAAAGGTAAAGGTGATGCAGGTAAGACGGAACCAAAAGACAGTGGTCAATTTGGTATACGTTTAGGCATTTACTCACCAGAACTAAATGATACTGAATTTGCGCTATATTACATAAACTATCATGCTCGTAGACCACTTATTTCAGGTAAAGCATCGAACTTTACAAATGCTGCTGTTGCGCAAGATCTTGCATATATCTCAGCCAACACAATAACAGAAGATAACATTACTAACCTAAATGCCTTTACGCAGGGTCAAATTGCATACCCTGAAGACATTAAACTATATGGTTTAAGTTTTAATACAGCAATTGGTGAAACCGCATTCGCTGGTGAATTTACCTATCGTGAAGACGAGCCTTTGCAAATCGATGACGTTGAGTTGTTATACGCAGGTATGGTTGAGCAGTTAGCTTATGCTGGTCGTCGTGATGACTTCGCTGGTTTTTCTCAGCTTAGTCAAGGCGACGCCGTTGCTTATGTTGACCCTGGTGAAGTGGCACAGGGCTATATTTTAAAAGATACTTTACAAGCACAGTTCACTGCGACACATTTGTTTGGTCCATCATTTGGTGCTGATAGCTGGGCGCTTGTTGGTGAAGTCGGGGCAGTAACGATTAAAGATATGCCAACTTACGATCAGCTGCGCTTAAATGTATCTGGTACCGGAAGAAGTGGCACTGTCGAAGGGATATCAGGAAAAAGCTATGATTTAATCCATCAAGCAGTATCTAATGGCCCAGAAGTTAACCCATTCCCAACGTCCTCAGCTTGGGGTTATCGCTTAATAGCAAAAGGTGAGTTTAATAACCTGTTTGCTGGCGTAAACTTTTCACCAAAGATTGTTTTTTCACATGATGTAAATGGTATTACACCAGACCCTATGTTTTTGTTTATTGAAGATCGCAAGTCTTTGGGTGTCACGATGAATTTCAATTATCAAAATGCATGGTCATTTGACGTCGGCTACAACACTTTTTGGGGTGGTGGTGCTACCAATACATTCGCAGACCGTGATTTTGTGTCTTTTAATATCAAGTATTCAATTTAAGGGCTTTCAGTATGTTTAGAAAACCTACACTCATTGCCGCGACGATGATAACACTGCTATCAGCGAGCAACGCGATGGCAAAAATGACGGCAGATCAAGTTGCACGCTTAGGCGTGGATCTTACACCGATTGGCGCTGAAAAGGCTGGTAACAAAGATGGCTCTATCCCAGCTTGGGATGGCGGTATCACTCAGCCTCCGGCCGACTATAAACCAGGAATGCATCATCCAGACCCATTTGCTGATGATAAAGTTTTATTTACCATCGACAAATCAAATGTTGATAAATATAAAGAGCATTTAAGTCCTGGTCAGGTTGCGATGTTTGATACGTATCCTGATACGTTCAAGATGAACATCTATCAAACTCGTCGCAGTGCTGCTTATCCTCAGTTTGTTTATGATGCAACTAAAAAGTATGCGTCAACGGCAGAGCTGATCGAAGGTGGTAACGGGATAAAAAATACTGCAATTGGTATTCCATTTCCTATTCCTAAAGATGGCTTAGAAGCAATTTGGAACCATTTATTACGTTATCGCGGTTTATCTATTGCGCGTTTTGGTGGGCAAGCTATGCCAACTGAATCTGGTTCTTATAACTTAATTGGTTTTGATGAAAAGTTGTTAGTAAAGTACTCAGCAACTGATGCAACACCGCAAGAGCTAAAAGAATCAAATGTTTTGTTTAAGTTCAAGCAAAAGGTCACTGAACCTGCACGTTTGGCAGGTACAGCATTATTGGTTCATGAAACCATGGATCAAATCTTAACACCACGTCAAGCTTGGACTTACAACACAGGTCAACGCCGAGTTCGTCGTGCACCAAACATAGCATATGATGCACCTGGAACGGCTTCTGATAGTCTACGTACAACGGATGACTTTGATATGTTTAACGGTTCACCGAATCGTTATGAGTGGACATTAAAAGGCAAACAGGAATTATATATTCCATATAACAGCTATAAGCTTCACAGCGATAAGCTTAAATATGAGGATATCTTAAAGCCTGGACATGTTAATCCTGAACATGTTCGCTATGAAAAGCACCGTGTATGGGTTGTGGAAGCAAACCTAAAAGAAGGCACGCGTCATATCTATAAAAAACGTGTTTTTTACATTGATGAAGACAGCTGGCAGATTCATATCGCAGATTTATACGACAATCGCGATCAAATGTATCGTGTAGCGATGGCACATGGTCTTAACTATTATGAAGTACCCACGCATTGGAGTACCTTGGATGTATATTATGACTTGAACTCTCGTCGTTATTTAGCAATTGGCCTAGATAACGAAGAAAAGATGTACGATTTCAGTCAGTCTTTCCAAGATAATGAATTTACACAGAGTGCGTTGCGCCGTGAGGGTAAACGCTAGAACGGTTCTCAACCAACTATTGTTAGCGGTCAAACTGATCGCTAGCAATTCTGTTTATTTGGCGAATTCTCGCCTCCTGTCACGTTTATTTGAGTAGTTTCAGCATGATAAAAACATCCATTGCGAGTGCCCTTGTACTGTTTTGTACTTCAGTGAGTGCGCAAGTTGCGCCAAAGTCAGCGTTACAAGTTCAACACCCTGAGAGGACCTTATTTACAGATATTGTGGATAATGAAGGCACGCTGATTGCCGTAGGTAAGCATGGCACGATAGTAACAAGTGATGATGGTAAACATTGGCTGCAAGCACAGGTGCCGGTTCAGTCACTGTTAACAGCTGTTACATCATTAAGTGCAGATAAATCTTGGGCATGTGGCCATGATAGCAGTATTTTATTTAGTAGTGATAAAGGCCAAACATGGCAAATTCAGCAGTTTTTACCAGAACAACAAAAACCATGTTTAGATATCGAATTTATTGACCCTAATGTAGGTTTTGCCATTGGGGCATATGGCATGTTTTACCAGACCGAAGACGGTGGTAAAACTTGGCATAAAAGATTTATAGATGACTTTGTTCACCCTGATGACAAGGACTATTTACGCGAATTAAAAGAAGATGATCCGCAAGCATATGAAGAGGAGACTAAATTCATACTTCCTCACTTTAATCGGCTATTGGTTCGACAGCAGCAGTTATTCCTTGTGGGTGAAATGGGTCTAGTTGCCCGCAGCCTAGATATGGGTAAAAGTTGGCAGCGACTAGATGAATTTTACCCTGGTTCATTTTTCTCAGTTGCCTCATATGAAGATGAAGAGGTCATTGTTGCGGGTTTACGTGGTAACGCTTTTATCGCAAATACCGAAAACCTTGAATTTAAAAAGATTAAAACGCCTGCCAAAGCAACCATTAATTCACTTGTTAACTTTGAAAATAAAACATTTATGTTAGCTAACAGTGGCTACTTATTTGGTTTTGAAAAGGGCGAAGTAGACTCATCACAATTAAGTAGTGGACACGCGATATTGTCGGCAGTCACATTCAGTAATAAGCTAGTTTTAGCCACCGAACAGGGACTAAAAATTTGGGAGGCTAAAAAGTAATGCAAGCCGTATTAAATAAATTAGAGTACATCGTATTTCGACACCGTATGGCAGTGGTACTGTTTTTTACGGTGTTAACATGTTTACTGGGATATAAAGCCACCCAAATTCAACTTGATGCGTCATTTAATAAAAATATTCCATTACAGCATGAATACATGCAGTTATATCTAAAGCATGAAAAACAATTCGGGGGTGCCAATAGCATTTTGCTCTCGGTATGCGATAAAGATGGAGACATTTTTAATGCTGATTTTTTTGCTCAACTAAAAGCGGTACATGATCAGTTATATTTTATTCCAGGAGTAAATAGACCATTAGTGAATTCGATATTTTCGCCAAGTGCTCGCTTTGTGGAAGTAGTTGAAGATGGTTTTGCTGGTGGCCCTATCATCCCAGCTAATTTTGCTGCGACTGAACAGGGTCTGGCTGTTGTAAAGCAAAACATTGAAAAAGCAAATGTAGTAGGTCGAATGATAGCCAGCGACTATAGCTGCGCTATGGTAAGTGCACAGTTGATGGAAATTGACCCACAAACCCAAGAGAAGCTCGATACACTTGCTTTTGCAAAAAAATTAGAATCTCAAATTCGTGAACCTCTAAGTACTGAACAGGTCAGCATCCATATTATTGGCTTTGCTAAAATGGCCGGAGATATCGCCGACGGTGCAAAAGGCGTTGTGTTATTTTTTGCTGTTGCTATTGCATTTACATTTATCATGGTTTGGTTATTTTGTAAGAGCTTTAAACTCACATTATTACCAATTGCATGCTCTATTATTGCCGTTGTGTGGCAAATGGGGTTGTTATCTAGTTTAGGATTTGGTTTGGATCCGATGTCTATTCTAGTGCCGTTTTTAGTTTTTGCTATTGGTGTTAGCCATGGCGTGCAAATGATCAATTCAATTGGTAAAAAAGTGGCTGAGGGGGTATCTAGTAAAGTAGCAGCTCAAGCGAGCTTTAAGGCATTGCTGATCCCTGGCGGTATTGCATTATTATCAGACACGATTGGCTTTTTAACATTATTAGCCATAGACATTGGTATTATTAGAGAATTAGCCATAACAGCAAGCTTAGGTGTGGCGGTCATTATATTTACAAATCTGGTGTTGCTACCTATTTTAGCTTCGTACTTTAATTCAAGTAAAATTAAGCGTGTTGATGACGGTAAGACAACATCTCATTCTTTGTTTACACAAGTAAGAGAAGTGCTGGTGTGTGCTACAGATAGAAAATGGGCCCGAGTAATTTTAGCTGTATCGGCGTTATTATTTGCGTTTGGCTATTGGCAGGCACAAAGTATGCGTATTGGTGATTTACATGCAGGTGCACCTTCGCTTCACCAAGATGCACGATATAATCAAGATACTTTCTTAATCTCAGACCGCTATGCTATTTCATCAGACATATTGAAAGTAATTGTTGAAGCTTATCCCGCTGCTTGTACTGAGCATGAAACAATGGCAAGGATAAGTCGTTTTCAATGGCGCGTTGAAAATCTATCAGGTGTACAATCTGCCGTCTCTTTGAGCTCTGTAGCACAAGCTGTTAATGCTGGTTACAATGAAGGTAACCAGAAATGGCAAACGCTCCCACGAAACAGTGCATCTTTAGTACAAGCGACTTCTCGTGTTGAAACCAGTACAGGGTTACTTAATGGCGATTGTTCGGTTATGCCAGTGATCATTTTTATGGAAGATCATAAAGCAGAAACCATTGATTACGTTGTTTCAAGTATTAAACAATTTGCACAAGAAGAAAATACCGACACTGTTCAGTTTAAATTAGCTTCAGGCCCGATAGGTGTAATGGCTGCAACAAACGAGTCAGTATCTGCGGCACAGTTGCCAATGATGATCTATGTATACGGTGCAGTCATTATTTTGTGCTTGGTAAGTTTTAGAAGTGTTAAAGCAACGATTGCTGTGGTGTTACCACTTTATATTGTATCAACCTTAGCACAAGCCTTAATGGTAAAATTGGAAATAGGCCTTACAGTTTCTACATTGCCAGTGATTGCACTTGGAGTAGGTATTGGTGTTGATTATGGTATTTATATCCTGTCGTCTATGATGGGACAGTTAAAGCAAGGTATACCTTTACCAATTGCTTATCGAAATGCGCTTGCTGAGCGAGGTAGTGCAGTGCTGTTCACAGGTATTACATTAGCGATAGGAGTTAGTACTTGGATTTTCTCTGCACTGAAGTTTCAAGTCGATATGGGTATACTTCTAACGTTTATGTTTTTGGTAAATATGCTCGGTGCTGTGTTGTTGTTACCTGCTATAGGCACGTTACTCTGGACCGACCAGAAAAAAAAACGTGAATAAATGTGCTCTTAAATAGCCATGAATGGCTATTTATATCTATATTTTGTGAATAGATGAGCAAATAGCTGAAAAGCTTAAAATGTTTTCATCGAAAAGGCTGTTTATTAGCGTCAGAAAGGTTAAAATTCTTTTGACTCCACGCTAATAAACAGCTGTACAAATAATCTACCGTTCAAAGGTGGTATAGATTAAGGAACACATATGACACAAAATGAAGGTCCAGCATCAGTTATCTTGGATAACGTATGTAAGTTGATCCACAAGAAAGTTCATGCAGAAAACGTGTCACTCGTTGAAAAATTTGCCAAAGCCTTGTACAGCAATATGTGTAAAGAGGACTTGGCAAACCGCAACGATAGTGACTTATATGGCGCTGCACTTAGTCTTTGGAATTCTCTCGAACAAAATAACTCAGATGATGCGATTATTCGCGTATTCAATCCTGAGGTAGCAAAAGATGGCTGGCAGTCATCTCATACAATCGTAGAGATAATAGCCAAAGATATGCCTTTTTTGGTTGATTCAGTGCGTATGGCGATGACTCGCGAAAATATTGTTTCGCATTTATTGTTACACTGTCCTCTGAAAATTCAACGTAATGATGACGCAAGTATCTCCGCGATTTCCAACTTAAAAACAGAACAAGAGTCGACATCGACCAAAACGGTGTTCTTTATTGAAATAGACCGTCAAACGGATAAAAGAGAAATTGAAGCCTTTAAAAAAGAGCTTGAGTCTGTTTTACAAGATGTGTCTTTGGCAGTAGAAGACTGGCTACCGATTCGCAATAAACTTAAGTCAGTCATTAAAGATTTACCAAAACGTGATTTTAAATGCGATGAAAGTGAAGTAAAAGAAGCAATAGAATTCTTAGACTGGTTAACACAAGACAACTTTACCTTTATGGGCTATCGTCAATATGATTTGTGCCCAGTTCAAGGAGATTATGAACTTAAGCATGTGACAGAGACTAGCTTAGGTTTAATGAAAAAATCTTCTGATGCTCAAGGGCGGTTATTATCTGAGTTACCAGAAGTTGCCCGTAAAGAAGCGCGTAGTAGTAACTTACTCATTCTTACCAAAACAAATTCATTGTCACGAGTGCATCGTCCAGCATACGTAGATTACGTAGGTATTAAGCGTTTTGATAACGACGGTAACGTGATTGGTGAAGACCGCTTTATTGGCCTGTTTTCATCAAGCTTTTACAACAATAGTGCTGCTGATGTGCCGGTGCTCAAAAGCAAGATTAATCGCATCATGCAAATGTGTGATTTTGCGCAAGGAACGCACGCTTATAAAGCGGTGTTAAATATCCTTGAGACATACCCTCGAGATGAGCTAGTTCAAGCGCGTGAAGCGGAACTTTTAGAAGTTGCCATGGGTGTACTGCAAGTGCAAGAGCGAGACATGTGTCGTTTATTTGTTCGTAAAGACATTTATGGTCGTTTCTTTTCTTGTATGGTTTATGTACCAAGAGAGCGTTATAACACCGCACTTAGACGTGAAACTCAACAATTGTTGGCCAATGCGTTCCAATCAAAAGAAAAAGTTGAATTCACAACCTACTTCTCAGAATCTACGCTTGCAAGAACGCATTATACTGTACGTGTAGCCGATAATAATATTGAATATAACGTGAAAGATATTGAAAACAACCTAATTGAAGCCGCTCGCACTTGGGAAGATAAACTTCATGATGCGTTGCTTGAAAGTGCGGGTGAGTCTCGTGGTAATGAATTGTTTAGAAAGTATGCATCAGCATTTCCAAGAGCTTATAAAGATGAAGTGTTGCCAAGTGCATCAGTTGTTGATATCGAAAAGGTAGAGCAACTTGATGATGAGAACAAGCTAGATATGCTGTTCTATCGTCCACAAGAAGAAGCAAATTCACAAATCGTGCGTTTAAGCTTGTTTCACAAAGACGTGCCTATTCATTTGTCTGATGTGATGCCAATGCTTGAGAACTTTGGTTTACGTGTGATTGGTGAAACACCTTTTGCAATTAAATCAAGCGATGGGCAAGTTAATTGGATTATGGATTTCTCAATGCTGCTCGACAGCAAGGGAATTGCTGATTTCAACAAAGTCTCAGCGCGTTTTCGTGCTGCTTTAACAAATGTATGGCATAACCGTTTAGAGAATGATGGTTTTAATCGTTTAGTGCTTCTAGGTGGTTTGACGGGTCGTGAAGCATCCATTCTTCGTGCATATGCTAAATATATGCGCCAAATTGGAGTGACATTTTCGCAAAGCTATATTGAGAATACATTTGATCACTATCCGCATATTGCAGCTAAAATTGTTGATTTATTTGTTAAAAAGTTTTCTCCATCAAAGCCAGCAGCTCAAAAAACCATCGATAAAGTGATCGCTGGTATTTATGAAGACTTGGAAAGTGTCGCAAACTTAGATGACGATCGTATCATTCGTTTGTACGTTGATATGATTAATGCGACATTGCGTACTAACTTTTTCCAAAAAGAACAAGATGGTAGCAACAAATCATATGTTTCGTTTAAGGTGAAACCTAGCGAAATTCCAGATATGCCATTGCCATTGCCTGCATTTGAAATTTTTGTTTACTCACCGCGTGTTGAGGGTGTTCACCTTCGCGGCGGGAAAGTAGCGCGTGGTGGTTTGCGTTGGTCTGATAGACGAGAAGACTTCCGTACTGAAGTACTGGGCCTAGTTAAAGCACAACAAGTTAAGAATACGGTAATTGTACCCGTTGGCTCTAAAGGTGGTTTTGTATGTAAGCAACTACCCAGTGAGCGCGAAGCATTCTTTAAAGAAGGGCAAGAGTGTTACAAAATCTTCATTCGTGGTTTACTCGATATTACCGATAATATTGTGCATGGTGAAATCGTTGCGCCTCAAAGTGTACTTCGCCATGATGAAGATGACCCATATTTAGTTGTAGCGGCTGATAAAGGGACTGCCACTTTCTCGGATATTGCCAATGGTATAGCCCAAGAATATAATTTCTGGCTAGGTGATGCATTCGCATCAGGTGGTTCAATTGGTTATGACCATAAGAAAATGGGTATTACGGCTAAAGGTGCTTGGGAATCTGTAAAACGACATTTCCGTGAAATGGACATTGATTGTCAAACTACAGACTTTACCGCTGTCGGTATAGGTGATATGGCAGGTGACGTGTTTGGTAATGGTATGTTGCTATCAAAGCATATTCGATTGCAAGTCGCGTTTAACCACATGCATATTTTTGTCGACCCTAACCCTGACGCTGCTAAATCTTATGTTGAACGCGAGCGCTTATTCGCATTACCTCGCTCTTCTTGGGAAGATTATGATAAATCGTTGATCTCAGAAGGTGGGGGTATTTTTTCTCGTGCAGCTAAATCTATTACATTGACAGCTGAAATGAAAAAAATGCTTGGCACTAAAAAAGCAAGCATGACACCAAATGAGCTAATTAAGGCTGTTTTGATGATGCCGTCTGATTTGCTCTGGAATGGTGGTATCGGTACTTATATTAAGCACTCTAAAGAGACAAGTGCAGAAGTTGGCGATCGTGCCAATGATGCGTTGCGCATTAATGGTGCTGATCTTGGCGCTAAAATCTTCGGTGAAGGTGGCAACTTAGGTGCAACTCAGCTGGGTCGTATCGAATTTGCGAGCAAAGGCGGGCGCATTAATACTGACTTTATAGATAATGTTGGTGGTGTAGCATGTTCCGATAACGAAGTTAATATTAAGATTCTATTAAATGGTCTTGTTGCTGAAGGTGATTTAACTCAAAAGCAACGTGATGAGTTACTTTACTCAATGACCGATGAAGTTTCTGAGTTGGTGTTGGCTGATTGTTATCGTCAAACACACACACTTTCGATTACTAAATCAAAAGGTCCTGCAACGTTAAAAGAGAAAGTGCGCTTTATTCATGCGCTTGAAAAAGACGGTAAGCTTGATCGAAACATCGAATTCTTACCAACAGATGAAGAGCTTGCGGAGCGTGCTGCCGCAGATAAGGACCTGACACGTCCAGAGTTATCTGTGCTGGTCTCTTATTCAAAAATGGTTTTAAAAGAGTCACTCGTTGTAGATGATGTGTCTGAAAACCCATATTATCGTCAACTACTCGTTACATCGTTCCCAGTTCCACTGCGTGAAAAGTTCAATTTAGCAATGGATAACCATCCATTACGTAAAGAAATTATCGCCACAAAATTAGCAAATAACATTGTTAATGATATGGGCTTGAACTTCATGGTTCGCATGAACGAAGAAACAGGTGCAAGTGACAGCGAAATTGCACTTTGCTACTCAATTGCCAGTGCTATTTTTGAAATGAAGAGCACATGGAGTGCTATTGCTCAATTGGATAACAAGATCCCATCAACGGTGCAAACCGAGATGCTTTATCAACTGCGTCGTACGGTTCGTCGAGCTACGCGTTGGTTCTTACGTCATCGTAATAAAGCCATGACGATTGAGCAAACAATCGAGTTTTTTGCACCAGTGTTTAAAGATGTGAGCAATAATTTAAACAGCTATATGATTGAATCAGAAAGTGCTTCGATTATGGCAAATGCTAAAAAGCTAGAAGAAAAAGGCGTACCAAATGATATCGCTTTACGTATCGTATCTTTATCTAGCTTGTTCTCAGTGATGGACTTAGCTGAAGTTGCACAAAACTCTAATCGTAAAGTTGAATTGGTTTCGAATACTTACTTTAACCTTGGTGCAAGTATGGGCCTGCATTGGTTCTTAGATCAGATCACAGCCCAACCTGTATCAAATCATTGGCAGGCACTTGCTCGTGCATCATACCGTGAAGAGTTAGATTGGCAACAACGCTCACTAACAGAAGTGGTGCTAAACAGCTTTGAGGGTGATGAAGAAGATGTAAATGCACTAATCGAACAGTGGATGGACAACCAATCATTACTATTACATCGTTGGCAGCAAATGTTACAAGAGTTTAAGACTTCACAAAGCCATGATTTTGCTAAGTTTTCAGTAGCACTACGAGAACTAATGTTGTTGAGTCACAATTGTGACACTATTAAATAATTTTTAAATAGTTAAAATACCCCGGCCTTGCTGGGGTATTTTTTTGTCTGTATTCAATTACAGATTGTTATGTTACTTAGGAATTTTGAGGAGTTTTCATGTTTTATGATATTGCGCGTCGCTATATGTTTAGCCGTGATGCTGAATGGGCACACGAATTTGCATTAGATAATTTAAGACGTTTTGCACATACACCGTTGAGTATGGCGTGGTCGCAATCTGTCGCGGATAAACCAGTAAACTTCCTTGGCTTAGAACTTAAAAATCCAGTAGGGCTTGCTGCAGGCTTAGATAAAAATGCAGAGTGTATAGATGCATTTGCGCAAATGGGGTTTGGTTTTCTTGAAGTTGGAACTGTTACACCAAGGCCACAGTTAGGCAACGAAAAGCCGCGCATTTTTAGATTGCCAGAAGCACACGCAATTATTAATAGAATGGGTTTTAACAATAAAGGTGTGGATAATTTAGTAAATAATGTAAAAGCTGCAAAATATGATGGGATCTTAGGGATCAACATTGGGAAAAATAAAGATACGCCAAATGAACAAGGCAAAGACGATTACATTCATTGTATGAGAAAAGTATTTGAACATGCTTCATATATCACTGTAAATATTTCTTCACCAAATACACCTGGGCTACGAGATTTACAATACGGAGATGCCCTTGACGATTTATTGCAAAGTCTTAAAAATGAGCAAATGGACCTAATAGCTAAGCACAGTAAGTCTGTGCCTATGTTAGTTAAGATTGCACCGGATATTGATGCTGTGCAAGTTGCGCAAATAGCTGAATCATTACAAAAAAACCGAATTGATGGTGTGATTGCAACTAATACCACTTTAGAGCGTGGTGCAGTTGATGGTTTGCAATATGCGACCGAAGCAGGTGGTTTGTCAGGTCAACCTGTCAGAGAAAAGTCTACGTTTGTAGTGAGCGAACTTAAGCGCCTTACAGAAGGTAAATTGCCGATTATTGGAGTAGGTGGTATTGACTCTGCTCTGTCTGCAAAAGAGAAGCTTGATGCGGGTGCCTCATTGCTGCAAGTTTACACAGGCTTTATTTACGAAGGTCCAAAATTGGTTAAAAAGATCATTGATGGTTTATAAGGATCAGTTATATAAGCCAATGATCATCTACAAATTGTTCTTATAAAAATTTTCACAGCTTACTATTTTTGTTTATAATCCCTTGTACTATTCAATAAAGTAAAATAGTACGGGGGTTTTATTTTGCAGGCATCAAAAGAGTGGCAATGGATTAGTTGTCGCGAAAAAAACCGTTTGCTTGTAGATTTAGGAGAGGAGTTAATTCTCTGTACTCCTTTTCGCATACGTCAACTTACACAAGACGCTTATAGTAATCCCCATTTTAGTATTAGCGAAGCAGGCTACTATCAAAACGTATTTGATTATCTTCGTAGTTTTAATGTTTGGTCTGATCCTCAATGTTGTCAAATAGCACTTAATGCAACAGCTGCGAAGTTTTATTTACTCCCTGTTCAAGCTAAAAGTTGGTTCTTTGAAATTTATTCAGGAGAGCAGCCTTGTACGGAAGCGATTATTCGTTTGCGTTCAAATCAACAACAAGGTGATTTTTTTATTGTTGAACAAGTCGATAGTACTTGTTTGTGTATTAGTTTAAGTGGTGAATTTGCTTTAGATGAAAACCTAACATTAGAGCAATTTCAAGCAATCAAAGTTTTAAATAACCGTGTGCACCCAGTATTAAGTAGTAATAAAATTTCCCAAATGGCGTGATCAAGCTCCCTCTAACCTATGTTATACTCGCGGGTAATTGAATATAAAGGGTTAGTACATTGCAATTTATCGCGCTCACATCTATTGGTATCGAACATCTCCTCGCTGAAGAACTTCAACAAGCAGGCCTAGAGCTAGGCAAGCAAAGCGTTGGCTCAGTCAGGTTTAATGCCGATAACATCGCAGCTCAAAGGTTTTGTTTAACAACGCGTTTTGCCACACGTGTTATGTTAATGATCGATGAAAGTGAAGAGATAAGTGATAAAGCTGCGCTTTATAAATTTGCGCGCTTCCAAGCGTGGCAAGATTGGTTTGGTCCAACTCAAACGTTTGCAATTGAGTTCAATGGCACTAACACTGAGCTTAAAAATACGCAATTTTCAGGGCTTGTTATAAAAGATGGCATTGTTGACTATTTTAATGATTTGTATGAGCAGCGCCCTAATGTAGATAAAACAGATCCAAACATCAGAGTGATTGCCAAACTAAATAAAAATAAGTGCGCATTATATATTGATTACTCAGGCCCTCGCTTATCTGATAGGGGGTATCGAACACGTCAAGGTAAAGCACCTATTCGTGAGCATTTAGCCGCTGCTTTGGTTAAACGCAGTGGTTGGTTAGATGATATTTCTCGTCCGCTTTTTGACCCATGTTGTGGTTCAGGTACGCTGCTGATTGAAGCCGCATGTATGGCAAACAACATATATCCAAACATCAATAAAGAATTTGCATTTAAACGTCTTCCAAGTTTTCGGAAATCTAAGTTTGACGAAACCATAGCCGATGTAAAGTCTTCTCAGACGGATAATAGTTTATGGCTTATAGGCAGTGATTTTGATAGCAAAGTTATTGATGTTGCAAAGCAAAATGCACATAGAGCCGATGTAGACAGCCAGATCAAGTTTACAGTAAAAGATGCGAATGGATTAAATAGCGTTGCTAAACGAGCAGGTGTTATATTAAGTAACTTACCGTATGGTGAGCGTTTAGGATCGATGGCAGAGTTGGTCAGTTTATATCGTAATTTAGGTATTGCTTTTAAAAAGCACTTTCAAGATTGGAAACTGGCACTTTTGGGCACTGACGATAGTTTATTTAAATTATTAAAGCTTGCGCGTGAAAAGCGCTATAAATTTAAAAATGGTCCAATAGATGTTGAATTAAACCTTTATGATCTTAACGCGCGTCAGGTATCTCAAAATGAGCAAAAAACGGGATTAAACTTTGAAGGGTCGAGTGCATTTGCAAATCGCTTAAAGAAAAATAAACAAGGCTTAAAAAGTTGGTTGAAGAAAGAGCAAGTTAATGCTTACCGTGTATATGATGCAGATATTCCTGAGTATAATGTTGCTGTCGATGTATATAACAATTCTGCGGTGATATTTGAGTATGCTGCACCTAAAGAAATTGATGATGTTATTGCGCAAAAACGCTTACAAGATGTGATAACTTTAACCGCAGAACAGCTTGATATTGCCCCAGAAGATATTGCCGTAAAAGTACGTAAAAAACAAAAGGGCGAGTCGCAATATACTGCGATGGATAAACAACATCGCTACGATACGATTGACGAGTTTGGTGCGAAGTTTAAGGTGAATCTATTTGACTACTTAGACACGGGTTTATTTTTAGACCATCGTTTGGTACGTCGTTACATTCAGCAAAATGCCAAAGACCAGCGTTTTTTGAATCTGTTTGCTTATACTGGTTCTGCGTCGGTTCATGCTGCATTCGGTGGTGCTAAGTCTGTCACGACTATTGATATGTCAAAAACATATCTAAAGTGGGCTGAAGACAACTTTGCGCTTAACAACCTTAAAAATCCACGTTATCGTTTTGAGCAAGCCGACTGTTTAAAGTGGTTGGAGCATGCTCAGGGGCAATATGATTTGATCTTTTTAGATCCACCTACATTTTCAAACTCTAAACGAATGAAAGATGTATTTGATGTGCAGAGTGATCATATTCAGCTATTAACTTGGATCAAGAAAATCTTAAGCCCAAAGGGCACCTTGATATTCTCAAACAATAAGCGCGGCTTTAAGATGGATGAAGTTGGCTTGATAGGCTTGGGGTTAAAGGCAGAGAATATTTCAGACAAAACGCAGTCACCTGATTTTAAGCGTAATAAGCAAATTCACAATAGTTGGTTAATAACTCATGGCTAAAGTAATTTTGTATTACACAGAAGGTTGTCATTTGTGTGAACAAGCCTATCAAATGACGCTTCAAGTAATGAGCGAAAGTGATATTAAGCATATTGATATAATAGATGAGCAAGCGTTGATGGATATTTATCAAACATCAATCCCTGTGATAAAAAAAATCAGTGACGAACAGGTTTTATACTGGCCTTTCGAATTACAACAAATTCAACAACTCGTAGAATAATATGGATTTAATTAGAATATCAAAAGCGCAACTAGCGTTTGGAACACACCCTTTATTGGATAATGCAGATGCGCTTATTGAAGCAGGTGAACGCGTATGTATCGTAGGCCGAAATGGTGCCGGTAAGTCGACTTTGCTTAAGGTACTTGACGGTGCAGTATTACTTGACGATGGTGACATAAATCGCATCGGAGAGTTAAAAATATCGCGCTTAGAGCAAGACCCGCCTAAAGGCGTAGAAGGTTCTGTATTTGATTATGTAGCAAGTGGTTTACCAGATATTGCAGAGCTCCTTATCGAATTTCATCATATCAGTGATGCACTGCAAACTGACCAATCGCCAAAGCTACTAAATAAGCTCGAAAAGCTCTCGAACAAAATTGAAGCGGCTGATGCATGGCGCTTTGAAAGTCGTATAAATTTGGTGCTAACTCAGCTAGAGCTGAGTGCAAACATGCGTTTAGAAAAGCTCTCAGGGGGCTGGTTGCGTAAGGTCGCATTAGCAAAAGCATTAGTTAGCGATCCGGATTTGTTGCTTCTTGATGAGCCAACTAACCACTTAGATATGAATAGTGTGATCTGGTTAGAGCAGTTTTTAAAAGAGTTTAAAGGCGGCATTGTATTTATTTCTCACGATAGGGCATTTATACGTGCGGTAGCAACCCGTATTTTAGACCTTGATAGAGGGATGTTGATTTCTTACCCAGGCGACTATGCGAAGTACTTAGAACAAAAGGCGCATGACTTAAAAGTTGAAGAAACTCAAAATGCGCTATTTGACAAAAAATTAGCTGAAGAAGAAACTTGGATCAGACAAGGTATTAAAGCACGAAGAACACGTAATGAAGGTCGGGTCAGAGCGCTCAAAGCGTTGCGCAATGAACGTAAACAACGTGTAGAACAAGTAGGTAAAACAGACTTTAATATAGAAACAGCAGAGCGTTCAGGTAAATTAGTCTTTGAAGCGCAGCACGTATATCACGCTTTTAAAGATAAAAAAATAGCCAAAGATTTTTCTACATTGGTAATGCGTGGTGACAGAGTTGGTCTTGTAGGCCCCAATGGGGTCGGAAAAACCACGTTACTTAAATTACTGTTTGGTCAGCTTGAGGCTGATGAGGGTAAAATTAAGCAAGGGGTTAACCTTGAAGTAGCTTATTTTGATCAATACCGAGAGAAGCTAGATGAAGAAGCAACGGTACAGGATAATGTTGCTGAAGGTAAGCAAGAAGTGATGATGGGTGGTCGTAGCCGTCATGTATTAGGCTACTTACAAGACTTTTTATTTCCGCCAGCACGAGCGAGAACGCCAGTTAAAGCGTTGTCAGGTGGTGAGAAAAACCGTTTGCTATTAGCAAAGTTATTTTTAAAACCGTCTAATGTACTAGTCCTTGATGAACCAACGAATGATTTAGACATTGAAACCCTTGAGCTATTAGAAGATATTATTAATCAATATCAAGGCACGATTTTAATTGTTAGTCACGACCGTGAGTTTATTGATAATACATGCAATACCGTTTGGGCGTTTGAAGGTGATGGTCAAATCACTGATATTGTAGGCGGATATTCAGATTACGAACAATATTTGTCATATCGTGAAGCACAGGCTAAAGCACTTGAAAAGCAACATAAGCAAGATGTTGAAAAACAAGTTAAGCAGGTCAAAACGATTGATAACAAAGCCACCAAGTTAAGTTACAAATTAAAACTTGAACTGGAACAGTTGCCAAGTAAAGTAGAGTCACTTGAACAAGCTCTAGAGCAACAGCAAGAAATTGTGAACTCACCAGAGTTTTTTAAACAAGATGCACAAACTACCCAAAATGCGTTGAACGAATTAGCTGAACTTGAGTCGAAGCTTGAAATCGCGTTCGAGCGTTGGGAAGAACTAGAAGCATTACAAAATCAGTAGTAAGGATTGAAATGAAGCACACATTTTTAGCTGTGAGTATTTTAGCTGGCTTAAGTAGCCAAGCACTGGCAGCCACCTATCAGTTAACAGAGTTACCTCGCTATGAAGGCGCAAAGTATACGTTTATTTCTGATGTAAATGACAATGGTCAAATAATTGGTGCTGCAACCAGTTTATTTAATTTACCAATTGATGTCAGCTATATTGATTTCGATGATGCAACCATTAAAAATGCATATGATCAGGCAAAGCGCTCTTACGAACAAATAGATGAAGAAATATCTTTTACATTGGAAGATATAAAAAATGGTGCAGCAGCGACCAACGCTGATGCAAACCGTTTTATGCTGAGCTTTTTAGGTGCCCGAGCGAATTCGGCTGAATATCAAAAATTACAAGACAGAATCGCATTAGATATTGATGCAATATCGGCACAAGAGCATGTACTATTCGATATTGAAAATAGTGATACTAATGGCTTAACACGTTCTACATCTAATTACCTTACAGCCATTAGTGAAGATGGTGTGATGGTTGGCTGGGGATCAGCGCCTTTTTCAAAAACAACTTTTACACCAGAGGGGCAGTCGGAAGAAGAAACGTTTTTTATCAGAGATTGGAGCTCAAGAGGGGTAGTGATAACCCCACAAGGTGAAAAAGTTATTTTAGAACCTGAATTTACCGAGCACGGTGGATATAGCATTGCAACTGATATTAAAAAGCTAGATAACGGTGGATATGTTGTTGTTGGTCAATCGAGTGTCGGTATACCTGAGAATCGTCAAAAAAATTATGATGATAACTGTGATTCAAAAGATGAACCTCTACAAGTGTGTAGATGGTTACAGCAATTATCAGCCAGGCAGTTTTATGATTTAAGAGCTTTTAAATGGCAGCTAGATGAAAGCTTTAATGTTATAAGTACAACGAATTTAGGGCTTGGACTAACACCCAAGGATGATGAGAACGATGCCTTTGTGAGTGCAGCACTTGCTGTTAATAGAGCAGGTGTTACTGTTGGTTACTCTCCTTATCGTGGAGAAGAGGATGGGGCAGTTGCTTATCCATTTAATATCGCAGGCTATTTTGAAGATGGTAAACTTGTGCCATTTAAAGAATTAGAAAATAGAGCTGCAACAGGTAAAGCGACTGATATAAATAATAATAATATTGCTATAGGGTATATGGGTAGACGAGTTGGAAATGGCTCAATACTTGACCAATATGGCTTTTACTATGATGTGAATACGAAAGAATATACCCAAATGCCTTATTTCTTTAAGGGATCGAGCACGGTTACTACCGATATTAATGATGCTGGATATATTATTGGCCAAGCTGAAATTGAGAAAAATAGCAGTAATCGTCGAAGAGAGGGGTTTATTTATAAAGTTGGCGATGAAAAGCTTTTAAATATAAACGACTTATTACCATGTAAAGATAATAGCGGTAACAACTACCCCTATACGGTTGCAGAAGCAATAAAAATAACTGAGTCAAATCATATTTATGCGATTGCGACAAAAACCGTAGAGCGAAGAGATAGACTTGGCAATATAGAAAAAGACAGTAACGGCGAGATTGAGTATGAGTCTGTTACTTTGCCAGTGTTATTGACACCGACACCTCAAGGGCAGATAGAAGATTGTGCACCGCCTGAAGCCGAAACCTATGAACGCCAGTCGGGGAGTGTTTTGGTACTGAGCTTATTAGTGATGCCATTTGCTTGGCTTAGAAGAAAAAAGCTCAAGTTATCAAACAGATAAATTAAGAGACAATAAAAAAAGCTCGTCGTTTCGTTTCGTTTCGTTTAC
>NZ_ARPN01000085.1:0-3225 GCF_054966645.1 Pseudoalteromonas sp. SANK 73390 | reverse complement strand
TGACATAAATCCGTTACCTAAGCCGACTACTCACACACATCGGCATCTTGACGAAGGTCAGGATCTTATGGGCTATTGCAGAATGTAGGCCCTGAAACAAGTTCAGGGTGACATAAATCCACTAGTTACTTAAAGGCACATTTTGCAAACGGTAGAGCAGCTGACTAACAGGAATTTGATAATCAAACGTTTTGTTCAGAGCGCCTTTTTTCAATGATGATACCGAGGTAACCGCTAAGGCGTAAGCTTGCGCATTATCAAACTCTCCGTATAGAGCTGCCATAGTGGTTGTGTTAGTTGAGATTAAATTAAGTGCGGCTAATGTCGCTGAAATATCAGGTGAATACAGATAGGCTTGCAAAAGCTGTGCGTTATCTAAACTCAATTGACATACCTGCCAGCTGATACTATCTCGTTCATACTGCAAAGCCCAAATACCATTGCTATCGTGCAGCATTTGTTGTGGGGCAGTGCAGGGCGCAGGGAGGGCTTGCAAAGTACTGTGTTGCCATCCATCCGCTAGGCTATTACACAAATATTGACCACTGTTTAGTTTTATAACTTCGGTGCTTAAACCGTGTTGACAAGCGTTGTGATTATTTAGCCAAGAAGGTGATGCATTATTATCAAACCTAACAAACCCCAGTGTTGACTCAGGGTTGTTATCGGTAATACCAATAAAATAGTAGCCGTTTAGTTGCCAATGGTTGTAACTCAGGGTGAGATTTTTAGATGGTATTAAAGGCAAGGTGGAGCGCGTTTTTATACCATTTAACGCACAGACTAAGGTTAAGTCTTCAGTGTACAAATCACAATGTTCTGTTACCCAATTGTAGTTTAGTGGCGTTGCTGCATTTGCATAGCTAGGTTTTTTTGATGTGCTAGTTAAACCTTTTACTTGGCGCAACTGGTTATTGGGTGACTGCAACGCCGTACAGTCAGCTTGCTCTTGTGATGGCACAAGCGCCACTTTTTCGTTAAGCCAAGCCAATTCACAAGCAGCGACAGAGGTGAAAACTAGGCCACACAATAGTGGCCCATATTGGTAAGCTTTATTGATCATTTAGGTGCTACAAAGTTTAAATTAAAGTCGGTGGTTTGCAGTGTTTTTACTTGAGGAATAAAGTGGCTAACTTCATACGAATTACTGTAATCGATTAAAGGTAACCCTTCATCATCTAACACGGTTTCATTGATGCTTAACCAAGGCTCTAAAGGCTCTGTTAAAAAACTCACATGTAGATGGTTTTTGTGGTTGGCTTTAACGTCAGTAACACCTTTTAAGTTATCGGCAAAAATAATTTTAGTAGCACCCATTTGTACCAAGGCGTTAACAATCGCTTGAGTTGCACCACGGTGATAATGCGCATCTCCTACGCTGACCGGGCCAGACTTAGTACCCATTGGCCGAATATCTAATGTACCACCAAATTTGTGTGTAAAATGCGGCGGATTAATGCCTCCCCAGCGCATAGTAGCCCCGGTTATCGTTAAATAATTTGGCATACCAGCGGGCTTTGATGATACGTTTTTCCATGCAGTGCCTAGATTTTGCATTGCAGTAAGTAAAGCTGGGTTTATATGTCGACCTACTAACCCTGCGGTAGTTAAACCTTGGCTGGCTCTATCTGGAATGTTTACTAAGCCCGATACCGCACATTTTACCGTAACTTTTAACTGTTGGCCTGCAGCGCTTGCTGTTAATAAGTCAGCGCCAGGTTGGTTGCTGTTACCACAAGAGTGAAAGTTATTTATGGTCACTTTTACTTGGCCTTGGCTGTCAGTTACAGCACTACTTGGAGAAAACGGTGCTTTAAGGCGAAAAATACCTTGGTCAATGCGCAATTTTACTTTGCTCTGCGAGCTGCGTGGAAAACGTGCAGCCATGGCATTTTTGTTGCGCCAGCTAGGAGCAGTTAACCAAGATGGCTGAGCGGTTATATTTACATTAACGCCGGTGGCAGGTTTACCATTGCTGTAGCGTAAAGTTAGGGTCCAAGTCGCAGTATTACCATTTTTTGGGTATAGAGTTACTTCACTGGTATTACTGAATGATTGATAACCAAAGTAGCCACTACCATCAGGTTCGATAATAAGTCCGTTATAATCAAATTCAGAGGTTATTGTAAGTGGTGAATGTTTAGCTGGCATCGCATGTAATGCCAAGCTTATAGAGCTAAATACAAGTGCACATAGCACCGATAGTAGGTATTTCATAAGTCTTTCCTTGTTTAGCGAGTTCCTAAAACCACCATCACTTTAGTGTAAATTTACAATAAATAAACAAATTAGAAGGTGAAATTAATTAAAGCTTGATGCTAGCAAAAGTATTAATCAAACAGGGATATTGACCGTCTAGTCAAATTACACTCCGCACAACCTAGTGTATATAAAACAAGCACAATTAGATTTTTTTGGTATTCAATACACTCTCTATTCTTAGCTATAACGGTAAAATAAAGCAAAAAGCAGTGCCTAGTTTCTATGAATTAAGTTCAACATGTTGTTTAGCACTAATTAAAGTGTAAAGGGGGTTAACGTTATGTTGAAATCCCTAAAAATCAGAACATATCAAAGGTTTTCCCTAGAGTAGTGCCGGTGGTTAAAGCAACTAAGAAGCTATCTGTATTTAAAAGCCAGCAGATGGTCGGTGAGTGGATAGCGTTTATGTAGTACTAGTAATGCTGATAACTCACTTAATTAAGTGAGATATTGTTAGGCAATCAAACCTTGTAGATAACACCGCGCTTGCACCCTGCCACCGCAAAGGCACTTACACAAATATAGGCTCGGCAGAGTTTTGCTATAAATTAAGAAATGTTTAACGCAAAGGGCTAGTAAGTGGTCACTTAAATTTACTCTGACTTGTTTGTTCTATCTCAATAAATGATGAGAAGCTAAGTAAATTTACAACTTTGTGAACTAAGTCTAAAGTCATTGAACTAAAAACAAAGTTGCTTACTAAAATACAAAAATTATACATTTACATGTTCCTTAAAAAATTGGTACTTTTTATATGCTACTTTTTACTTAATAAAAACAAGCATATACTTTTAGAGTGTTCCCCGTACTCACGGGGCTAAACCGGGTGAATTAGCCACCCTAACTTGGACAACTTGTGTTCCCCGTACTCACGGGGCTAAACCGCCATGTATAACTCAACCAAAGAGCTTGTCGTCGTGTTCCCCGTACTCACGGGGCTAAACCGCCCATCTGTATCGAGAC
>NZ_ARPN01000084.1:0-6303 GCF_054966645.1 Pseudoalteromonas sp. SANK 73390 | reverse complement strand
ACGTATTTAAGCTCAGGATGACGGGTATTTAAGGTCAAAACCCTATCAGCGAATGGCATTCCCCCTTAGTGGGCTTTTTATGCTTGAACAATTAATATTTAACTTTAAAGGAGCACAGGGTGGCTATATTAACCCGCGCAGGGCGTATCGAGCTTGCTAAAGCTGTTGAGCGCAAACCAATCTACTTAGCTTGGGGGCAGGGTGCCATAGAATGGGACTCACAACTTCCTCCAGAACCAAGCACCAGTACCGAACTTGCCAATACTTTAGGCTACCGCAAGGCAACCCGTGTGTTGTATTGCGAGTCTGACGATGACGGCGAAATTCAAGTACCTAATGGGCGCTACAAAATAGTGAATTACTCCACACCCAATATTTACTGCCAATTTAACTACGACTTTGCAGATGGTTTATCACAAACCATTAGAGAGTTGGGCTTGATGGTTGGCACCTTACCAAAGCCAGAGCTACCAGCGGGTAAATTGTACTTGCAACCACACGAAGTGGCTGACAAAGGCACTTTGATGTTACTTGAACATCGGCCCGCTATTTACCGCGACCAAGGGGTACGCGAGTCGTTTGAATTTGTAATTAGCTTCTAAGGGAGCAGTATGCAACCACATATTTATGAGCAAATAAAGGCGCAACACCCTGATTATTATCAGAGGTTTGACGCGAACAAACAATACCAACAGATTTTATTTCGTGCTGGCAAAGGCTTGCAAAGTCGAGAACTAAACGACATTCAACAGCAAGTAAACCATCAAGTTAAAGGTGTGGCAGATGCACTACTCAAAGATGGTGATATTGTCTCTGGCGGTGGGGTTAAAGTAGAGAGCGGACAAGCTAGATTAGCTGCCGCATCGGTTTACCTTCGTGGTGCAGTGCGGCCAATACCAGAAACAACATTGGCATTTAATAACACAGAAGACGCCCTTATTGGTGTGTTTTTAGATAGCACCGTAGTGACTGAACTTGAAGATGGTCAGTTACGCGACCCTGCGGGTGAAAACTCTCCTATGGTACATCATAACTTTGATGAACCCGGCGCGGCACGTTTGCAAGTAACGGGTCGTTGGGGAATGTTGGCGGGAGCACAAAATGCCAATACTGAATTTTACCCCGTGTATCAAATAAACCAAGGGGTGTTAGCAGTCAAAGAAGCCCCACCACAGATTGATTCTATCACCACGGCTTTGGCGCGATATGATAGGGAGTCTAATGGTGGTCACTATGTGGTTGAGGGGTTAGGCCTGCACTACATTAAAACCGACAATGGCGAGCAGCATTTTAGTTTACAGTCGGGCAAAGCCCATATTGGTGGTTTTGAGCTTAATTATGCCATGGCATTGCCTGTGACGTTTAAGTCAGAGCCTGATGTGCAGGTCATAAAAGCTGAAAAAGCGCCACTGCAAGTAGGTGATGATGCGAGCAAACCCATAAAGGTTGATTTTGCGCCACTAAAAAGTGTTGATAGGGTGAGTGTTGAAGTGCGCACCACCAGCACATTAACCCGTACCGCACAACTCAAAGACAGCTTTGCGCAAACCAGTGTGGTTAAAGTCGACAAAGTATATGTTGGCGATACTGTGTACGTGGATGGTGAAGATTACGACTTTATCGACAACCACATTAGCTGGCGATTAGACAGCCAGCAAGAGCGCCCACCTGCGGGCAGCAGCTATCAAGTAACGTATGTGTATGCGCGAGTAGTTAATGTATCGCATACGCAAACACATTACCAAATTGATACCGCATTTTTAGCGCCGGGCGATACCATTTTAAGTGATGAAATTGAAGCTGATTATCAGCGCTTAAACCCGCGTATTGATTTGTTTGTACTCAACAAACAAGGCGAAGTAAAGCGCATAAAAGGCACGTCTGCTTTGGAGTATCCATTGCCACCGGCAGCCCCAGAGCAGCACTTGCCTTTGGCTTATGTGTACCAGCAATGGGGCGACTCTGTACCGCGTATTGAGTCGGTGGCTATTCAAGCCGTGAGCATGCTGGACTTACAAAATATGCAGCATCAAATACGCGATTTATATCAGTTGCTTGCGATAGAGCGGCTACGCAATGATGCAAACACACAGGAACCGGCCAGCAAGTATGGGGTATTTGTAGACCCATTTTTAGATGATGACTTGCGCGATCAGGGGCTTGAGCAAAATGCAGCCATTATTGACGGTGAGCTAACTTTGCCTGTTAACCCCACAGTGATGGCGCTTGATTCAGAGCAAACGCAATTACTACCTTATGTGCTTGACGATGTGCTTATTCAGCCAAAACGTACTGGCGCTATGAAGGTAAACCCTTATCAAGCCTTTGAACCTGTGCCTGCACAGGTAACACTCACGCCGAATGTTGACCATTGGACAGAAACCAGGCAGCGTTGGAGTAGCCCAATTACACGGCGCTTTAATCGCGGCAGTGGCCTTGTACAGCGCATAGTAACGACAGTGGCAACACAGCGAGTAGGCGTACAAACCCAGCAAGCAGAGTTTTTACGCTCACAAACCGTGCATTTTAATATTACAGGGTTTGGCCCAGAAGAAGAGCTTGAGCGGGTTGTATTTGACGGTATTGAGCTAACAGCACAGGAGGCATCATGATCAAAGCAAATGCAAGCGGAGAGCTAACCGGTAAATTTACGATTCCAGCCAGTGATGACATCGCCATTCCTGCTGGTGTAAAAACGGTGGTATTTGAAGGCAAAGGTGAAAATGGCTCACGCGGGTTTGCCACTTACACGGGTAGCGGGCAAATTCGCACCGAAACATTAGCACAAGTAACCACCATTACTACTGAGCGCTTTGATCCATTGGCACAAACGTTTACCTTGCAACAAAGCCGATTTATTGCCGCTGTCGAGCTGTATTTTACCGCTAAAGGGGCTGAGTCTGTACAGGTACAAATACGTGAAGTGGTACAGGGTATACCCACACAAACGGTATTGGCACAAAGTCGTATGCAAAGTGATGACATTTCACTTAGTGATGCCACTTTGTTTGAATTTACCCCGGTATTTTTACAAGCTGGGCAAGAGTACGCCATTGTGGTGCTAACTGATGGTGCGGATCATGAAGTAGCCATTGCTGAACTGGGTGAGTTTGACCAACAGCACGGTTGGGTAACTAGCCAGCCTTATCAAGTTGGCGTGTTGTTATCATCAAGCAATGCCAGCACGTGGACGCCACATCAAAACAAAGATTTAACCTTTAAGTTAAAAGCTGCCAAGTTTACGCAAAATACTCAGAGTGTTGAGTTAGGTAGTGTGGCAGCACACAGTGTGAGTGACTTAATGGCGCTTGCGGTTGTACAGCGGCCAAGCTCACAAACTGATGTTGATTTTACATTTAAAGTGGCAGGTAGCAACGAGGTACTGGCAACAGTGCAAGAGTGGTCGCCACGCCAACTTAGACAAAAACTCAATGATACAACCATTAATGTTACTGCTAATTTGACCGGCAGTGAGCTTTTAAGCCCCGTACTGTTTGCGGGCAGTCAATGTGCATTAGGGGAGGTTGAGCAAAACGCCCAATATATTACTCGTGAGATCACCTGTCATAGTACGGGTCAATTTACAGTGAGCTTTGATGCGGTACTTGAAGGGACTGCGTCGATTGAGGTGTATTTACTCGACGCTGAGCACAGTACAGCCGTTGCACTAAGCCGCTCAACCATTAATGACGATGGCTGGAAACAGCTTGATTACATTCATACTTTTGCAGGGCAAACCACTACGCCAGATCAAAACTTGTTAAAGCGCGTGCGGCTTAAATTGGTTTTAAACGGTAATGAGGCGAGCCGGCCAAGAGTTAAAAATCTACGTGCATTTTCAACTTAAGGAGCGAATATGACCGTCGAAATTAATACCCCTCACCGCGACTACCCACTACCACACCAAAACAATCTACTGGAACAAGACGTACTACGGCTTATTCAAGCACTTACGCAAATTGATGTGGATGTTGAAGCGCAACAGCAGGGTCAAGCTTTATTGCAACAAGCACTTGAGCAAGTTGCGCAAGGTAGTGACGCAAAGCTGGAAGAATTAAAAAGTCTTTTAAATCAGCGGCAAGTAGCCCATCAAGAACTTCATCGTAAACAAAAAATCAATCACCTACTTGGTGAGACAATCTATCCACTTTAAGAGGACATTATGGCAACTATCAACAATGCCGTGCAAGAAATGGTCGACCACTTGGTTGATAAAATGCGTAGTAATCAAAAACTCAGCGCAGAAGAACAAACCCTAGTCAGTAACGCGATTCAAAAGCTCTCTAACAGCGCAGATTTAGAAACCGCAATAGTGGCTATAGCAGAGCAACACTTGAATGAAGCGACAGGCAACATCAACAACGCCAGTGAATTAGTTAAAGCGTTGCAAGCTGACCTATTAGAGCAAAGTGATAATTTAGGTTTATTGCCTGATCTGGAAACTAAATTTAATGAAATAACAGCAAATTTAGTCACGAACGTTGCTAACACCTTGGCTGACTTACCTAAAAAACTAATTGACCCCACATACAAGCTGGGCGAGCCCGAATTTAGGTTAGATTATTATGATAATACGGTGTCATCAATAATGACAAGCACACAAAGCTACGGTGCATGTAATGTGATTAATCTACTCAATTATGACACTGGCATATATTATTGCTATTACGATGGGGGCTCTCAAACGAGTAGTACTAATCAAGCAAAAATCGTGATGATAAATACGCAAGGTGAGGTACTACAAGCATCCAAGAACGCGCCTATTATTACACCAAACGGCAGTGATACGGTAGGGGCGTTTATTTTACCGAGTGAAGAAACAAGCTTGTTTAGTTACATCAATAGCACGAAGCAGTTGACAATTTATAAACCCGGTAGCTTTACCGTTGAATCGGTGCAAGAACTTGACTATTTTAAAGTTTATCAAAGTAAAACCGACAAAAAGCTATATTCAGTGGATGCAGGTATTTTACATGAGTTTAATGGCAACACTTGGGTTCAAAAGTTAGAACAGACATTCACAAGTGAAAGTGAGTTTGAAACATGGGCTATATCAAATACACTGGTGCCTTTACACACTCAAACGCTTGCATTAGTAAATAGTAACCGAGCTATATCAAGCCAAGCAGGCAATGGAGAGGGAACATCAAACCTCACTGTTACTCGACCGCCTTACTTAAGGGAATATGCTTTCAAAGATGGGGAGTACAGTGTATTAGTTGGAGTTGGCACACAAAACTTGACGCGATACTTAGATGCAACGAATGCCAATCAACAAGGTAGTTCAGTATTTACGCGAAGCTTCAAAGGGCGAGTTAATTTACCTGCCATCGATAAGCCTATAAAAGCAGAGTTAGAATCAGTCACGCCAAGTAATAATTATAGAAGTGGGGGTGATTCATATCATGGGCATGGACACCCCCAAATTATCGGCTACTCGCCAATGCATAATGCATTATTGGTCTACCAATATTTTAGGTTTTATCAAAGCAGTAGTACTAATCGAGCCCAATCACTTTGCCGCGTTTACTTTGCTTAAGGAATCACTATGTTTAACTGGTCTAATACAAAACACGCCGTTTATTTACATGGCACTTATTTATTAACGCATCCGGAATCTGGTGAGCGCTGGCAGTCAAAACAGCAGGCGCAACTTTGGTTTAATGAGTATCAAGCGCAAGCGCAATTACGTGAAGACGAACTTGCACAACAAAGCTCGCCTGAGTTAAAAACAGTAAAATTGCAATCTGTAACTGGTGCGCTGCGTGTACCCAGTGATTTATCGAGTGGAGTCGTCAAAGTAACGGTTGCCGAAGGGCAAAATGTCACATTAACGGGTCAATTAGAGATAGACGATGAGTCTTTTTTGTTGCCAGTGTTGCGCGATGATGGTCGTCGAATTTACTTTCCTATTGAAGTACAAGGTGGCCAGTTTAATGCAATATTTAATTTTCCTACTTCTGGGCGTTTCGAAGTGTCAGCGGCATTATTAAATGAAGACTTTGCAGCCCCGCGTTTTAGCGCAAGCAATATTACGTTTTATGTTGTGCGAGAGGCGCAAGCTGCAAGCTAATTTAGTAAACGGTCAGAGTTGACCTGTTTTAAATCCTAAAAAACAGTAATATACACATAAGCTGAAACATTAACTTAAATGAGTTACTTAGTTTAGCTGACACAATCCCATCTTTGCATCTTTAGCCTACTCAAATGAGTAGGCTTTTTTATTGGGGTTTAAAGTTGTGTCACACTGAACCAAAATTTTCGTCATCCTGAACTTGTTTCAGGACCTTGTTTTTTGAGTTC
>NZ_ARPN01000083.1:0-378 GCF_054966645.1 Pseudoalteromonas sp. SANK 73390 | reverse complement strand
AGGCATATGGCCATATTTTTTATGTGGCCATAATTATTGTGCTAATTGCATTAAATAAATAGCTTAGTAACAAGGCAAAATTTCGGTATGTAATTATTCTACATGGGTCATTTAGCTCGCGAGTATGATCAATGTTTTAATCAAGTTGGTATTACACACTCAAACACAAGAATAATTTTGCTCATCAATTGCTTAAGCAGGTTGAGTGAACTCATTAAGGAAAATTAGTTCAAAATGTATAATTTAATAAAACCATTCCAAGTCTCACTGCTGTCCGTGACCTTAGCGACGCTGTTATCAGCCTGCGGTGGTAGTGGCAGCGGTGGCGCTACTGATAACACAGTAAAGAAAGTAAAGAATCAACTACCTAATGTTGTC
>NZ_ARPN01000082.1:0-382 GCF_054966645.1 Pseudoalteromonas sp. SANK 73390 | reverse complement strand
TAGGTTTGCCGACAGCCTCATTTTAACATCCGCTATCAGCTGTTGCTGAGCACCGTCACCCAATGTCTGCTCAGGTTTGATATAACCCACAAGCTGTTGCGCCCCCGCCAGCTCTTTGGCCATCACCAGTGCTGACTCCACCCCTGCTTGCGCCAACAGTTGCCCTTCAACCTCACCCAGCTCAACCCTAAACCCTCGGATCTTCACTTGATCGTCTACCCGTCCGATAAACTCTAAATGACCCTCTGGTAAATAACGCACTAAATCACCGGTACGATATAGTCGCTGCGAGCTATTTGGATGATGAGCGTCATAGAACGGGTTAGCGATAAAGCGCTCCGCGTTAAGCTCTGGACGATTTAAATAACCTCGCGCTAAACCA
>NZ_ARPN01000081.1:0-1442 GCF_054966645.1 Pseudoalteromonas sp. SANK 73390 | reverse complement strand
GACATAAATGGTCATTTAAACGCTCAATCGCCTGAGCACTGAACAGACTCACATCATAGGTCCAGTGAATGTCCACCCCATCCTCATTCATGCTCAGGTCAATGTTTAAATCAAACTTCGCTGCCACTGATTGAGAAGCATAAGGGGTTATATCTAACCCCATTAAAGACCGCTTGTCTGTCCTCCCCACACCATAATCCGTCCCCATCGTCATCATGATTTGAAACAGTGGCGTATGACTTGTGCTTCTAGGCACCTTTAGTCTTTCTACCAATTGTTCAAACGGGACATCCTGATTCGCTTGTGTGTCTAAATGCGTCGCCTTTACATGAGCAAGGTACTCAGCCAAGGTGTCATGACCTGTATCCACTCTCAGCACCAGCGTATTTACAAAGAAGCCAATCAGTGGCGCCAGTCCCTCTTGTAGCCTGCTCGCCACTGGCGTGCCTATCACAATATCTCTGCTATTGCTGTGCCTTGAGAGCAATAACGACAATGTGCCATGTAACAGCATAAACGGAGTAAGTTGATATTGCTTCGCCACACCGTATAACAGTTGGCTCACAGCCTTCGGTAACGTCCCTTTAACCTGCGCCCCTTCGTAACCTTTAACCTCGCTCCTCGGATAGCTCAACGGCAAGCTATGTACCGCTGGGACATCTGCTAATTGCTGCGTCCAATAATTCAGTTGTTTGTCCAGCACCGCTCCTGCCACATGGGTTCTTTGCCAATGTGCATAATCAACATATTGTAGCGCTAACTCTGACAGTGGATTGGTTTGGTTTTGGCTATAAGCTTCATACAGTGTAAAGAACTCTGTGCTCAACACTTCCATCGACCAACCATCTGAGGCGATATGATGCATGTTAAACAACAACACCCCCGAAGTATCACTGGTGTGGATATAACCCACACGCAGCATCACATCCTGTGATAGGTCAAACGCTTTGCCAATATCTGCACTGACCAACCCACGCACCGCTTTTTCTTGTGCTGCTCCGCTCAATGCTCTGACATCTTCCACCGTTATCGCAAAGTCTATTTCCGACATTGGGCGAATGCGTTGCATCGCTTCGCCATCCACGTCGATATACACCGTTCTTAGCACTTCATGGCGCGCAAGAATGCTCTCAAACACCTGCTTGATTAATCCTAAATCAAGCACACCATATACTTGCCAGGCCATCGGCATGTTGTATTGCACCGAGCCACCTTGTAGCTGGTCGATAAACCATAAGCGCTGCTGGGCAAAGGAAGTGACATAGTGAGGCTTGGTACGCGCTATCGCTTCTAGTGGCGCTAGTACCTGTGTACCTTGATGTTCATCTATTGCAATCGCTAACTCGGCTAATGTCTTTGCGGCAAACACCGCTTGCACTGGCAATTCAACATTAAACTGGGTACGAATAAGCGAAATCAAGCGTATACTCAGCAGTGAGTGA